>SDZP01000279.1 GCA_004144935.1 Caulobacteraceae bacterium
CCGCCGCATCCTGTTGGTCCTGGCCACCCCACCCTCGACAGTCGCGGCATGGACGTCGCCACCCTCAGCCTTCCGGCCAGCGCCCCGCAAAGAGCGCGCGGAACCGCGCGGCTGGTGGTGCGGGCCGAGGACGGCCGCACCCGCCTGGCACGGCTCTATCAGGAAGGCTCGGCCAAGCTGCGGCTGCCCCGGGCCCGGGGCGCCTCGCTGGAGGCGGTGATGATCAACTCGGCCGGCGGCATGACCGGCGGGGACCGCTTCAACTGGACCGTCGAGGCGGGCGCCGGCGCCCATGCGGTGCTGACCACCCAGGCCTGCGAGCGCGTCTACCGGGCCAGCGCCGACGTCGCCCGCGTCGACACCGGCCTGACCCTGGGGCCCGGCGCCCGCCTCGACTGGCTGCCGCAGGAGACCATCCTGTTCGACGGCTCGGCCCTGTCGCGCCGCATCACCGCCGACCTCGCGCCGGACGCCAGCCTGCTGCTCTGCGAGGCGGTCATCCTCGGCCGCCACGCCATGGGCGAGACCTTCGCCCGCGGCGCCTTCCACGACCGCTGGCGGGTGCGCCGTGACGGCCGGCTGGTCTTCGCCGACGACCTGCGGCTGGAGGGCGATATCCCCCACCTGATCCATCAGCCCGCCCTGCTGGCCGGGGCCGGCGCCTTCGCCACCCTGCTGCTGGTCGCCCCCGACGCCGCTGCTCGCCTCGACGCCGTCCGCCAGGCCATCGACGTCCTTGGCGGCGACCTCGGCGGGGCCAGCGCCTTCGACGGCAAGCTGGTCGCCCGCCTCGCCGCGCCCGACGGCCTCACCCTGCGCCGCGCGCTGATCCCGGCCCTGGCCGCCCTCGGCGCCGCCCCGCCCGCCGTCTGGACCCTCTGATGAACCTGACCCCCCGCGAAAAGGACAAGCTGCTGATCTCCATGGCCGCCATGGTCGCCCGCCGGCGGCTGGAGCGCGGGGTCAGGCTGAACCATCCCGAAGCCATCGCCCTGATCAGCGATTTCGTCGTGGAGGGGGCCCGCGACGGCCGCACGGTCGCCGACCTGATGGAGGCCGGCGCCCATGTCATCACCCGCGATCAGGTGATGAGCGGCATCGCCGAGATGATCCACGACGTCCAGGTCGAGGCCACCTTTCCCGACGGGACCAAGCTGGTCACCGTCCACTACCCCATCCGCTGAGACCCGTCATGCGCCAGCTTCGCCTGCCCGCCCTCATCCTGCCCGTGCTGATCCTCGGCCTCGCGGCCACGCCGGTGCTGGCCCACCCCGGGCATGACGGGGCCAGCCTGGCGGCCGGGCTGGAACACCCGCTGACCGGGCTCGACCACCTGCTGGCCATGGTGGCCGTGGGGGTGCTGGCGGCGATGCGGGGCGGGCCCTCGCAATGGGCCTGGCCGGCCGCCTTCCTGGCCGCCATGCTGGGCGGCATCGCGCTGGGCCAGCTGGCGCCAGGCGCCGCCCTGGAGCCGATGATCCTGACGTCGGTGATCGTGCTGGGCGGCCTGCTGGCGGCCAGCGTCAGGGTTCCGGCCGTGCTCGGCCTGCTGCTGATGACCGCCTTTGGCCTGGCCCACGGCTATGCCCACGGCGTCGAGGGCCCAGCCGGCGGTTACGGCTTCCCGGCCGGAGTCCTGCTGACCACGGCCGGCCTGCATGCGGCTGGCCTCCTCGCCGGCCTTTCCTTGAAAACGCGCCCGGCCGTCGCCCGTCTGCTGGGGGCCGGCGCGGCGCTCAGTGGCGTCGTCCTGGCGGTGGCTGCATGATCCCCCCAACCTTCGTTCCAGGCGAGATCATCACCGCCCCCGGCGACATCGAGCTGAACGCCGGCGCCCCGCGCATCACCCTGGAGGTGGCCAACACCGGTGACCGGCCGGTGCAGGTCGGCAGCCACTACCACTTCTTCGAAACCAACCCCGCCCTGGCCTTCGACCGCCAGGCCACCCGCGGCTGGCGCCTCGACATCGCCGCCGGAACGGCCGTCCGCTTCGAGCCCGGCCAGACCCGCGAGGTCACCCTGGTCCCAATCCTCGGCGCCCGCCGCGTCTTCGGCTTCCGCCAGGCCGTCATGGGAGACCTGTAGATGGCCCGCATCGGCCGCGCCCTCTACGCCGACATGTTCGGCCCGACCACCGGCGACCGCGTCCGCCTGGCTGACACCGAGCTCTTCGTCGAGGTCGAGCGCGACTTCACCACCTATGGCGAGGAGGTGAAGTTCGGCGGCGGCAAGGTGATCCGCGACGGCATGGGCCAAGGCCAGCAGACCCGCGCCGAGGGCGCCGTCGACACGGTCATCACCAATGTGCTGATCATCGACCACTGGGGCATCGTCAAGGCCGACGTCGCCCTCAAGGACGGCCTGATCCACGCCATCGGCAAGGCCGGCAATCCCGACACCCAGCCGGGCGTGACCATCATCGTCGGCCCGGGCACCGAGGCCATCGCCGGCGAGGGCAAGATCCTCACCGCCGGGGCGATGGACGCCCACATCCACTACATCTGCCCCCAGCAGGTCGAGGACGCTTTGATGAGCGGGGTGACCTGCATGCTGGGCGGCGGCACGGGCCCGGCCACCGGCACCAAGGCGACCACCGCAACCCCCGGCCCCTGGCATCTGCAGCGGATGATCGAGGCGGCCGACGGCCTGGCCATGAACCTGGCCTTCAGCGGCAAGGGCAACGCCTCGCTGCCCGGCGGGCTGGAGGAACAGATCCTGGCCGGCGCCAGCGCCCTGAAACTGCACGAGGACTGGGGCACGACGCCGGCCGCCATCGACAACTGCCTGTCGGTCGCCGACGCCTACGACGTGCAGGTGATGATCCACACCGACACCTTGAACGAGTCCGGCTTCGTCGAGGACACGGTGGCGGCCATCAAGGGCCGCACGATCCACGCCTTCCATACCGAGGGGGCCGGCGGCGGCCATGCGCCGGACATCATCAAGGTCTGCGGTCTCCCGAACGTCATCCCCAGCTCGACTAACCCGACCCGTCCGTACACGGTCAATACCCTGGCCGAGCACCTAGACATGCTGATGGTCTGCCATCACCTCGACCCGTCGATCCCGGAAGACATCGCCTTCGCCGAGAGCCGCATCCGCCGCGAGACCATCGCGGCCGAGGACATCCTGCACGATCTGGGCGCCTTCTCGATCATCTCCAGCGACAGCCAGGCCATGGGCCGGGTCGGCGAAGTGTTGATCCGCACCTGGCAGACGGCCGACAAGATGAAGCGCCAGCGCGGTCCGCTGGCCGGCGACGGCGCCGCCGACAACGCCCGGGTCAAACGCTACATCGCCAAGTACACGATCAACCCGGCGATTGCGCAGGGGGTCAGCCGCCACATCGGCAGCGTCGAGGTCGGCAAGCGGGCCGACCTGGTGCTCTGGGACCCCGCCTTCTTCGGCGTGAAGCCGGACCTTGTGCTGCTCGGCGGCTCCATCGTCGCCGCCCCGATGGGCGATCCCAACGCCTCGATCCCGACGCCGCAACCGGTCCACTACCGGCCGATGTTCGGGGCGCTGGGCAAGGCCCTGACCCGGTCCTCCGTGGTCTTCACCTCGAAGGCGGCGCTGGACGGGGGCCTGCGCGGCCGCATCGGCACGGACAAGCAACTGGTCGCCGTCGAGAACGTCCGCGGTGGGCTCTCCAAGGCCGACATGATCCACAACGACGCCCTGCCGCACATCGAGGTCGATCCGGAGACCTATGAGGTCCGCGCCGACGGCGTGCTGCTCACCTGCGAACCCGCCACGGTGCTGCCGATGGCCCAGAGGTACTTCCTGTTCTGATGCAAAAGGTCGCCCAGATCCTTCCCGCCGGCAGCTGGTCCGCCGCCGCCGACCACGTCACCCTCGACCAGGACGGCCGCCATCGCCGCCGCACGGTGCTGACCAGCGATCACCATCGCATCGACGCCCTGCTGGACGAGCCGGCCGCGGTGCAGCTGAAGCATGGCGATGGCCTCAAGCTTGATGATGGCCGCATCCTCGAGGTCCTGGCCGCGCCGGAGGACCTGCTGGAGATCACCGCCCACTCGCCTGAACACCTGCTCCAGCTGGCCTGGCACCTGGGGAACCGCCACCTGGCCACCCAGATCGACGGCCAGCGCCTGCTGATCCGCTACGACCATGTCATCGCCCACATGCTCGAACACCTCGGCGCCCACGTTCACCGCGTGACCGAACGCTTCGACCCGGAGGGCGGCGCCTACGGCGGGGCGCACCATGCGCATGAGCACTAGCCACAGAGATTTCCTTCTCCCCTTGGGGGAGAAGGTGGCCCCGAAGGGGTCGGATGAGGGGTCGCTCCGCGCGTCCAAGGCGCACGTCTTCCACCCTCACCTGACAGGCCGGTGCGACCCCTCATCCGTCGGCTCCGCCGACAGCTTCTCCCCCAGGGGGAGAAGGATATGACGTCCGCCCTCCTCAAGCTTCTGACCTGGCTCTCGCCGGCCTTCCCCGTCGGCGGCTTCAGCTATTCCCACGGCCTCGAGACCGCCATCCACAGCGGCGCCGTCCACGACCGCGCCAGCCTCCACGCCTGGATCGCCGCCCTCATCGCCCACGGTTCCGGCTGGACGGACGCCGTCCTCCTCTCCGAAGCCTGGCGCGCCTCCGCCACCCTGGACGCCCCCCGCCTGGCCGACGCCGCCGAACTGGCCGACGCCATGGCCCCCTCCCTCGAACGCCGCCGCGAAATGCTCAGCCAGGGCGCCGCCTTCCTCACCGCCGCCCGCGCCTGGCGCGCCGAGGGCCTGTTTCCCGCTTACGGAGAGCCCACCCCCTACTGCGTTGCCGTCGGCGCCACAGCCGCCGCCCACGCCGTGCCGCTCGAGCCCACCGTCACCGCCTGGCTGCACGCCTTCGCCTCCAACCTGACCAGCATCGCCC
>SDZP01000280.1 GCA_004144935.1 Caulobacteraceae bacterium
CTTGCCGGCGGCGGCCTGGAGGACGCGGCGTTCGCGGTCGGTGGGGTCGGCGCCGGGGTAGGGGAGCTTGAGAACGGCGGGGGCGCCGGTGTCGAGGGTGACCTCGAGGACCAGGGCTTCGGTGCCGCCGGTCATCACCGGCCCGACGGTCAGGGCCCAGGCCTCGGCCAGGTCGGCGACGGTGGCGTCCAGCGCGGCCAGCCAGGCCTTGCCCGCTTCGCCCTGCTGCTCGGCGCGGCGGCGGACGACGTCGGGCAGGGCGAGGGTCACAGCCAGCTGGCCGGGGCCTCGTCGGCCAGCATTTCCTCGTAGGTGGGGCGGCGGCGGATGATGGCGAAGCGGTCGCCGTGGACCAGCACCTCCGGCACCAGGGGGCGGCTGTTGTATTCGGACGCCATGGCCGCGCCGTAGGCCCCGGCGCTCATGAAGGCGACGAGGTCGCCGCTGTCCAGCGAGGGCATGATGCGGTCGCGGGTGAAGGTGTCGCCGGTTTCGCAGACGGGGCCGACGACGTCGAAGGGTTCGGGCTCGGCGTTGGTGGCGGCGACCGGGCGGATGTCGTGGAAGGCGTCGTACATGGCCGGACGCAGCAGGTCGTTCATGGCCGCGTCGAGGACCAGGAACTTGCGCCCCTCGGGCCGCTCGTGGCGGTGCAGCACCTGGGCGACCAGGACGCCGGCGTTGGCGGCGATCATGCGGCCGGGCTCGAAGGCCAGCTGCACGTCCAGGCCGCCGATAACCCGGGCGATCATGGCGGCGTAGTCCGCCGGCGAGGGGGGCTCGGGCATGTTGAAATAGGGCACGCCGAGGCCGCCGCCGAGGTCGAGGCGCTCGACCGTCCGGCCCTCGGCGCGAAGGGTCTCCACCAGGCCGCGCATTTTAGTGAAGGCGGCTTCGAAGGGCGTGAGGTCGGTGATCTGGCTGCCGATGTGGCAGGCGACGCCGAGCGGCCTCAGGTGCGGGTGGTCGGCGGCCTTGGCGTAGAGCCGCCGGGCCTCGGTGAAGGAGACGCCGAACTTGTTCTCGGCCTTGCCGGTGGCGATCTTGGCGTGGCCGCCGGCCTCGACGTCCGGATTGACCCGAAAGACGACGGGGGCCTGGACGGTCAGGCGTTCGGCAATGGCGGCGATCAGGTCGAGTTCGGGCTCGGACTCGACGTTGATCTCGGCGACCCCGGCGCGGAGGGCGAATTCGATCTCCTGCGGGCGTTTGCCGACGCCGCTGAAGACGACGCGGTCGGCCGGGATGCCGGCGGCCAGGGCGCGGCGGATCTCGCCCTCGGAGACGGTGTCGGCCCCGGCGCCCAAGGCGCCCAGCACCCGCAGGACCGAGACATTGCCGTTGGCCTTGACCGCATAGGCGATCAGCGGCTCGCCCAAGGCCGGGTGGGCGCGCAGGGCTTCGCGGAAGACGTGGAAATGCCGCTCCAGGGTGGCCTGGCTGTAGACGTAGACGGGGGTGCCCACCGCCTGGGCGATGGCGGCGAGGGAGACGTCTTCGCAGTAGAGGTCGCCGGAGCGGGTCTCGAAGTGGTTCACGCGGCTACTGGGGCGGCTTGCCGAACGGATCGTTGGAGCCGGCGATCGGCAGCTCGCGGATGTTGGCGGTGCTGGAAGCCGGGTCGCGGACCTCCTGGGCCGAGCCGCGTTCGGCCGGCTTGTTGGCCTGGGCCGAGGCGGCGCGGCGGGCGGCCTCCTCCTTGGCGCGGACCTCGGGCGAGCGCTCGTCGGGGCCCCAGAGCGGGCCGGGGCGTTCGAGGTCGCCGGTCTTGCCGCAGGCGGTGACGACCGGGGCGGCGAGGAGGAGGGCGGTGAGGATCGCGGTGCGGAGTTTCATGACAGGATTTCCTTCCAGCGGGCGATCTGGTTGCGCACCTGATCGGGGGCGGTGCCGCCATAGCTCTGCCGGCTGGCGGCGGAGGCGGCGGGGTTGAGGACGGAGTAGACGCCATCGGTGATGCGCGGGTCCAGCGCCTTCAGCTCGTCCAGGGAAAGATCCGGCAGGTCGACGCCCAGCTGCTCGGCCCGTTTGACGGCGGCGCCGGTCAGGTGGTGGGCCTGGCGGAACGGCAGGTTCAGCTCGCGCACCAGCCAGTCGGCCAGGTCGGTGGCGGTGGAGAAGCCGGCCCCGGCGGCGGCGGCCATCTTTTCGCGGTTGGGCTCCAGGTCGGCGACCATGCCGGCCATGGCCAGCAGGGCCAGTTCCAGGGAGTCGAAGGCCTCGAAGGTGGGGACCTTGTCCTCCTGCATGTCCTTCGAATAGGCCAGCGGCAGGCCCTTCATCACCACCATCAGGCTGGTGAAGCCGCCGAGGATGCGGCCGACCTTGGCGCGGGTCAGCTCGGCGGCGTCGGGGTTCTTCTTCTGCGGCATGATCGAACTGCCGGTGGTGAAGGCGTCGCTCAGTTTGATGAAGCCGAACTGCGGCGTCATCCAGATGACGATCTCCTCGGCCAGCCGCGACAGGTGGGTGGCGGCGATGGATGCGGCGGCGAGGGCTTCCAGGGCGAAGTCGCGGCTGGAGACCGAGTCGAGGCTGTTGGCGGTGGGCCGGTCGAAGCCGAGGGCCGAGGCGGTCATCTGGCGGTCGATCGGGAAGGGGCTGCCGGCCAGGGCGGCGGAGCCGAGCGGGCATTCGTTCATCCGGACGCGGGCGTCGGCGAAGCGGGCGGCGTCGCGGCCGAACATCTCGACATAGGCCATCAGATGGTGGCCGAAGGTCACCGGCTGGGCCGGCTGCAGATGGGTGAAGCCCGGCATCAGGGCGTCGGCATGCGGCTCGGCCTTGGCGATCAGGGCCCGTTGCAGGGCCTTCAGCTGCTGCTCGGTGCGGTCGCAGGCCTCGCGAACCCAGAGTCGGAAGTCGAGGGCGACCTGGTCGTTGCGGCTGCGGGCGGTGTGGAGCCGGCCGGACGGCTCGCCGATCAGTTCGGCCAGCCGGGCCTCCACATTCATGTGGATGTCTTCGTATTCGTCGCGGAAGGGGAAGGCGCCGGCGGCCATCTCGCCTTCGATGGCCGACAATCCCTGCTGGATTTGCGCCTCATCCTCGCTAGATATCGCCCCCACGGCGGCCAGCATGGCGGCGTGGGCTTTCGAGCCGGCCAGGTCCTGGCTGGCGAGACGGCGGTCGAAGCCGATGGAGACGTTGATGGCCTGCATCAGGTCCGCCGGCTTGGCGCTGAACCGCCCGCCCCACATGGCCTGTCCGGATTGGGCCTGGCCTTCAGGTTCGGATTTCGAGGAGTCGTCGGTCATATGAGCGAAGTGTCCAAGGCCGGTCGGCGGCCCGATGTTATCCGGTGGGCGATTACGGTGGCGATGCTCGTGGGCGCGCTGGCGGTTCTATATGTCATCCTGAGCGCGGTCATAGTCCCCAATGGCCCGGCGAACCTCGAAACCTTGAAGCGCGGCAAGCTCGAGAAGCTGGAGATCACCAAGGCGCCCAAGCCGCCGCCGCCGACGGTGTTCAAGGATGGTGACGGCAAGGACGTCACCATCGCCAGCTTCAAGGGCAAGGTGACGGTGGTCAACTTCTGGGCCACCTGGTGCGCCCCCTGCCTGCTGGAGATGCCGACCTTCTCGCGGCTGGCGGCGACCTATGACGGCCAGCCGGTGGCGATCGTGGCCATCAGTATCGACAAGGACGACAAGGACATGCAGGCGCGAGCCTTCATGGCCAAGAACCGGCCGTTGAAGTTCTACCGCGACGCCTCCGGCTCGATGCCCTTCCTGCTGGACCCGCCGGCCCAGGGTATGCCGACGACGGTGATCTACGACAAGAAGGGCGTCGAGCGGGCCCGGGTCTCCGGCGAGGCCGACTGGAGCGGGCCGGAGGCGATGGAGCTGGTGCGGTCGTTGCTGGCCGAGCCGTAGTGGACGCCGGCGAGATCGAGACGCTGGAGCGGATCGCCGACCGGGCCTGGCCGGCGGCGGAACGGTCGAGCCTGGGGCCCTGGATCCTCAATGCTTCGGCGGGGTGGTCGGGACGTCTGAACGCCTGCTGGCCGCTCGGCGCGCCGCCTCTGCCGCTGGCCGAGGCGGTGGACGCGGTCGAGGCCTGGTACGCGGCGCGCCGGCTGCCGGCGATGTTCAAGCCGGCGGGGCCGCTGCCGGCGCTGGAGGCAGAGTTGACGGCGCGCGGGTATCGGGCGCGCACCCCGACGCTGATGATGGCCGCCGATATTCCGGATGTGGCCCGGCCTGAGCGAGTGGCGGTGGCCGATACGGTCGGGGCGGCGTTCGAGCAGGTGTTTCTCGGCACGCAGGATAACGCGGACGACGCCGCGGAGCGGATGGGGGCGTTCCACAGGGTCGGCCGTCCGCGGGTGTTCGCCAGCATCGAGGTCGACGGCGCGCCGGTGGCGATCGGCGGCTCGGCGGTCGAGGGCGACTGGGCCGGGGTGTTCGGGATGCGGACCCTGGCGGGCTGGCGACGGCAGGGGCTGGCGCGGGACATCGTGGCGGCGCTGATGGCCGGGGCGAAAGCGGCGGGGGCGACCAAGGCCTACCTGCAGGTCGAGGCGCCGAACGCGCCGGCGATTGCACTGTACGAGCGGTTCGGGTTTCGGACGGCGTTCGGCTACAGCTACTGGGATCAAACTTAATTCCGCCCATCCCGGCGAAGGGGGCTCAGTTGTGGTCCGAGGCCTCCAGAGCCCGCCGATCCCGCGCCGCCGCCCACTGGGCCAGCGCCACCCCGGCCAGGGCCGCCAGCGCGCCCAGGCCCTGCAGCGGGGTCATGGCTTCGGTGAAGATCAGCCAGCCCAGCAGGGCGGCGACGGCCGGCTGGACCAGCACCACGACACTGGCGGTGGCGGTCGGCAGGCGGCCGAGGGCCCAGGCGATGGCACCCTGGCCGGTGACATGGACGATGGCCAGGCCCAGGCAGGCG
>SDZP01000017.1 GCA_004144935.1 Caulobacteraceae bacterium
CTTCTGGATGGTGCTCGCGGCGGCGGCGGTGTCGGCTCTGCTTTTGACAGGTCTTGCGGCTCTACTGCCACGGCGTTGACCAGCCGGGCCAATGGGAGGAACTTCCCCGCCAACCTGGAGTTAAAGCCAGGAATTCATCTGTGGGAGCTACGACTATGCAAGGTGTTGGCTGGATTGCCGCAATCATCATCGGGATTTTCGCCGGCTGGGTGGCCGAGAAGATCCTGCGCCGCAACGACGGACTGCTCATGAACCTGGCGGCCGGCCTCATCGGCGGCCTGCTCGGCAAGTGGCTGATCGTCGACCTGATGGGCTTCAACTACGGCGGCTGGATCGCCAGCGCCATCGCCGCCATCATCGGCGCCGTGGTGCTGCTGTTCATCTGGGGCCTGATTTTCCGCCGTCGCGCCTAGAGCGCCGGCCCTCAAACGTCTAAGGCTCCCGTCGCTGACCTCAGCGGCGGGAGTTTTTCGTTGAATCCGAAACTGAAGAAGATGATCGGGACCGTCCTGATCCTGGTCTTCCTGGCGCTCTACGCCATGGGCGTGGTCAGCCTGCACGGCGTGCTGCCCAAGAATTTCCTGCTGGAGCTGGTGTTCTTCGCGGTGGCCGGCGTGGCCTGGGGCCTGCCGCTGTTCCCGCTGCTAGCCTGGATGAACCGGGAGCCGAAAGGCCCCGCGTCTTAAACTCTGGAAGCCTCCCTGGTCGGAGCGACAGGATTTGAACCTGCGACCCCTTGACCCCCAGTCAAGTGCGCTACCAAGCTGCGCCACGCTCCGATACCAGGGAGGAGCGCCCTTATAGGGATGAGGTCTGCCGCGGGCAACGGCGAAGTTCGGTATTTGCGAACACCCGCTTTCATTCAGATTTTACGCCGATCACCCTGACGAAAGTCAGGGTCCACCCTCTGTTCCCGCCTTCAGCGAGGCGGGTGGGTCCTGACGTTCGTCAGGACAATCGGGGATTATTTACGCAGCAATCCGTCCAGCCGCGCCTTGATGGCTTCCAGCTCTGTCAGGGTGTCGCTCAGGCGGCCCCGCGCCTCGTCGCTCAGCTCGCCGCTCGGCGGGTCGAGGTCGCCGGACTCTGCCATCGCCGGGCCCTCCTCGCCGCGGGCGACGGCCAGGATGCGCTTTACCCCGCCGTCCTTGTGCAGCTTCTGCACGCCCTTGATGGTGTAGCCCTCGCTGTGCAGCAGGGTCTGGACGGCGCGCAGGACCTCGATGTCCTGCGGCCGGTAGAACCGGCGGCCGCCGGCCCGCTTCATCGGACTGATGAAGGTGAACTTGGTTTCCCAGAAACGCAGGACGTGCTGGGGCGCGCCGAGTTCATCGGCGGCTTCCGAGATGGTGCGGAAGGCGTGAGGGCCCTTCGCCAAACGGCCCTAGCCTTCCAAGGCGCGGTCGATTCGCGCCTTCATCACCTGGCTGGCGCGGAAACCGATGACCCGGCGGGGCTCGATCTCGGCTGGCTCGCCGGTCTTGGGATTGCGGCCCATGCGGGCGCGCTTGGCGCGGACCTGGAAGACGCCGAAGCCCGACAGCTTGACCTGTTCGTCACGCTCCAGCGCCTCGGCCATCAGGTCGAGCGTGCGTTCGACCAGTTCGGAGCAGTCCTGCCGAGTCAGGCCCACTTCCTCGTGGACCGCTTCGCACAGTTCCGCGCGCGTGAGTGTCGCGCCCTTCATGGGACCCCTCCCAGACAAATGTTAACGCCAGTCATGCCGTGAAAACGTCGTGGCGTCAAAGGGTTCCGCGTGGGTGTGGATACGAAGGGTCAGTGCACGCGCGGTTCCTTCTCGCGACGAGCGGGACAAGGGTTCGTTACAGCCGAACCAGACAGGCGCCCCAGGTCAGACCGCCGCCCATGGCTTCCATCAGCAGCAGGTCGCCGCGCTTGATGCGGCCGTCGTCGATGGCCGTCGACAGGGCCAGCGGGATCGAGGCGGCGGAGGTATTGGCGTGGTCGCCGACCGTCTGGACAACCTTGTGCTCGTCCAGTCCCAGCCGCTTGGCCACCCCATGCAGGATGCGCTCGTTGGCCTGGTGCGGGATGAACCAGTCGACGTCGGCGATGGTCAGGTTCGCCTTTTCCAAAGCCGTCTCGATCGATTCGGAGATGTTGATGACGGCGTGCTTGAACACCTGGTTGCCGGCCATGCGCAGCTTGCCGACGGTGCCCGTCGTCGAGGGGCCGCCATCGACGTAGAGCAGGTCCTGCTTGGTCCCGTCGCAGCGCAGGGACCAGCTGATCAGGCCGCGATCGGTGTTGGCGCCCTCGCCTTCCACCGGCTCGAGCACAACGGCGCCGGCGCCGTCGCCGAACAGCACGCAGGTGCCGCGGTCGGTCCAGTCCATCAGGCGGGTCATGGTCTCCGCTCCGATGACCAGGGCGCATTTGGCGTTGCCGCGGGCCACGAAGCCGTCGGCCACCGTCAGGGCGTAGACGAAGCCGGAACAGACCGCCTGGATGTCGAAGGCGATGCCGACCGGGCATCCCAGCTTGCGCTGAACGATGGCGGCGGTGGCCGGAAAGGTCAGGTCGGCGGTGGTGGTGGCGACGACGATCAGGTCGACGTCGGCGGGGGTCTTGCCGGCGTCGGCGAGGGCCTTGAGGGCGGATTCGACGGCAAGGTCGGAGACGGCCTGGTCGTCGCCGGCCCGGTGGCGCTGGCGGATACCGGTGCGCTCCCGGATCCATTCGTCGGTGGTGTCGACGATCTTCGAGAGGGCCTCGTTGGTCACGATGTCAGGGGGCAGATAGGCGCCGACGCCGGTGATCGCGCTACGCAGCACTTGGGTCACTTTACTTCGGGCTCCGTGAGCGGCTTGGCCAGCGCGGCCGACAGCTGTTTGACGCTGCGGTCGATCTCGGCGGCGAAATCGCTGCGCGCCAGGTCCGCCGCGACGACGACGGCGGCGGCGTAGGACCGGGCGTCGGCCGAGCCGTGGCTCTTGATGACGATGCCGTTGAGGCCCAGCAGCGGCGCGCCGTTGACCGCGCCGGGATCGAGCTTGGCCCTGAGGATCTTGAGACCGCCGGTCGCCAGCAGGGCGCCCAGCATGTTGAGGGGCGAGGATTTCAGGGCCCCGCGCAGCTCGCTGGCGATGAAGCGGACGACCCCCTCGGCGGTCTTCAGCAGGATGTTGCCGGTGAAGCCGTCGGTGACCACCACGTCGACCGTGCCCTTGGCGATATCGTCGCCCTCGACGAAGCCGTGGTAGTCGAATTCGAAAGCCGTGGCCTTCAGCAGGGCATGGGCCTCGCGGACCTCCTCGTGGCCCTTCTGGTCCTCCGAGCCAACGTTGAGCAGGCCGACCGTGGGCCGGCCGCCGCCCTGGATGGCGTGGTGGAAGGCGGCGCCCATGATGGCGAATTCGACCAGCTGCTCGGCGTCGGCGCTGACGTTGGCGCCTACGTCCAGCACGGTGGTGATGCCGCTGGCGGTCGGCCAGCTGGCGGTCAGGGCCGGGCGGTTAATGTCCGGGCCCATGCGCAGGATCAGCATGGAGACGGCCATCAGGGCGCCGGTGTTGCCGGCCGAGACGGCGGCGACCGCCTGGCCGTCCTTCACCGCCTGGACCGCGTTCCACAGGCTGGAACCCTTGCCCCGGCGCATGGCCTGGGCCGGTTTCTCGTCCATGGCGATGAATTTTTCGGTGTGGCGCACCTCGGCCAGCGCGGCCAGGGCGGGCAGCCTGGCCAGTTCGGGGCCGATCTTCGCCTCGTCGCCGTGCACCAGGAAGCGCACCCCCGGCCCCAGCCGGCGCGAGGCGATGCCCAGGGCGGGGATCACCACGGACGGGCCGTGGTCGCCGCCCATGGCGTCGACGGAAAGGATCAGCGGTTCGGACAAGACGGGCCTATGGCTCCCGGAAACGCCTTGGTGGGACCGGCCAGGCAAGGTCGGTGGGCGAAGCGGCCGGACGATAACGCCCGGCGGGCGGGATGCAAGTGCCCGCTCATTCGGCGTCCGGGCGCAGTTTGGCGAGGGCGGCAAAGGGCGACAGGACGTTGTCCTCGGCCGGCGGTTCGTAGACCGCGCCGGGCTTGCGCGGGAAGGGATCGACCTCCAGCGCCAGGTGCTCGACCACATAGGCGGCGAGATCGACCTTGTCGGTCTCCAGGACGTCGGGCGGGTCCTCGCCCTCGGGATCGATGTCGACCTCAAGCGATTCGGACCTGGGGGCGGCGTCGCTGCCGGCCGGAACGGCGCGGACGAAGAAGTCGCTGGTCAGGGTCTGTTCGAAGGGCTCGCCCGACAGGCTGCAGATCTGGGTGACCTGCGCCTCCAGGGCCCCGCGGATCTCCGTGCCGTCGAGCCACGGCCGGGCGCTGACCCGGGCGGTCAGGGAATCGAGCCGTTCGAGCCCCAGATCGCGGGCGATGGCGACGCGGGTGGCCGCATCGGCGGTCAACTCGACGGACTTCATGCCCCGGCCGATATCGGCCAGGGTGACGGTGTGGGACCAGAGCGGCGTATCCATCAGACCTCCAGCCACGTGACCTCGCCGGCCAGCAGCGTTTCAGCGGGCTGCGCGGCGAGGTGCCGCCTCGCCCGCACGATGTAGTCGGTCATGCCGGCCGCTTTGGCGTCGTCGCCGTCGAACAGGGTGCGGGCCAGCAGGGCCTGCAGGGTCCGGGTGTCCGGCAGGGCGTCGAAGGCCTGGTCGGCCGAGCGGGCGCGGCCGTAAAACGCTTCGCCCAGCTTCTTGATCCGCTTGGGCACGGCCACGTCGCCGACGCCCAGTTCGCGGAAGGCGTCGTCCAGGCCGCGGGTGAAGCGGTCGACCAGGGCCTGCTTTGTCTCAGCCTTGCGGGCCTGGTCGGACTCCGGCCCGCCCTTGAGCCGGTCCAGCAGCAGGATGACGTGCAGGCTGTAGAGTTCGAATCGTCCCTCGCGGGTGTCGGCGGCGCCCAGGGTCGTGTAGAGCCCGGGCCGGCGGGCCTGGGCGACGGCGGCGCTGTAGAGGGATTCCCCCGCCACGACCGCCGGCCTTGGCTTCCTGAACCGTTTGAAGAACATATGCGCCTCGATTTCGCCCCGCCTTCTGGCTAAAGCGGGGCATTGAACTAAGCCCCCGCGGGCGATAGGTCAAAGACAACACTCCGGAGTCCCTAGCTTTGATCCGCAAGTCCGCTATCGCGCTGTTCATCGGCGCCGCCGTTCTGGCCACGGGCGCCTGCACGCCGATAACCAGCTATTCCGGCTTCCAGGTCGTCGAGGCCAACCCCGCCGACGTCAAGGTCGGGGAAGACACCAAGTCGACGGTGATGACCAAGCTGGGCTCGCCCTCGGCCACCTCGCTGACCCAGAGCAACGGCGCCGTGGCCGGCCAGGAGATCAAGACGGTCTCGGCCCGTGACTCCAACCTCTGGTTCTACATGACCCAGGTCAGCGACCGGGTGGCCTTCTACAAGCCGCGCGTGGCCAAGCGCGACGTCGTCGCCGTGGCGTTCGACCCCGGCAGCGAGCAGGTCATGGCGGTCAACACCTACAAGCTGGAGGACGGCAAGGTGGTGTCGTTCAACGGCGGCAAGACCCCGACCCGCGGCCGCGAGATCACCATCCTCGAACAGCTGCTGGGCAACGTCGGCAACGGCGGCATGCTGCCCCGCGACGACAGCGAAGGCCTGCCGGGCAGCCGGCCGGGCGACCGCCAGCAGTAGTGATACCCTTCTCCCGCTCGTCGGGAGAAGGTGGCGGCCGCAGGGCTGACGGATGAGGGCGGCGCCGACTTCCGGGGCTGCCCTTCTTTGTTGGTGATTGGTCGGTAGAGGGGGCGCTGCCCTCATCCGACCCGCTTCGCGGGCCACCTTCTCCCGGCAAGCGGGAGAAGGATTTAGGCTAACTTGCTCAACGCCGCCGCCCGGTCCTCGAAACACTTCATCAGCTTCGCCACCGCCGGGTCGAAGTTCGAGGCCAGCATGCGGTCGAGCATCGGGACCTTGAATTCGAACTCGATCTCGAAGGTCACCTCGCAGCCCTCGGGGTGCTCGACGAATCGCCAGCGGTTCCACAGGCGACGGAACGGGCCGTAGAGCAGGTTGACCTCGATCACCCCGGCGGCCGCGTCGCGGCGGACCCGGGTGGCGAACTTCTCGCGCAGGAAGGTGAAGGCGACGGTAGCCTCGGCGTCGAGCAGGCTCAGGCCCGGCTCGGGCTCGCGCCGGTTCCACACCCGCATGCCGGTCACCCAGGGCACGAACTGCGGATACTGCTCGACGTCGCCGACCAGTTCGAAGAGCAGGCCCGGGCTATAGGGCAGGATGCGCGTCAGCGCGTGACGCAAGTCAGGCCGCCGCTTCTTTGGCCAGACGGGCCGCCTTCAGCCGCTCGAAGTCTTCTCCCGCATGATGCGACGAGCGGGTCAGGGGACTGGCCGAGACCATCAGGAAGCCCTTGGCGCGGGCGATCTGTTCGTAGGACGCGAACTCGTCCGGCGTGACGAAGCGGTCGACCGGGGCGTGCTTGCGGGTCGGCTGCAGGTACTGGCCGATGGTCAGGAAATCGACGCCGGCCGAGCGCATGTCGTCCATCACCTGCATGACCTCTTCCTTCGCCTCGCCAAGGCCGACCATCAGGCCGGACTTGGTGAAGCGGGTCGGGTCGCGCTCCTTGACCCGCTCCAGCAGGCGCAGGGAGTTGTAGTAGCGGGCCCCCGGCCGGATGGTCAGGTAAAGGCGCGGCACGGTCTCGAGGTTGTGGTTGAAGACGTCCGGGGCGGCGTCGATGACGACGTTCTCGGCCCGCTCCTTGCGCAGGAAGTCGGGGGTGAGGATCTCGATGGTGGTCAGGGGCGCGGCGGCGCGGATGGCCAGGATGACGTCCGCAAAGTGCTGGGCGCCGCCGTCGGAGAGGTCGTCGCGGTCGACGCTGGTGATGACCACGTGGCGCAGGCCCATCCTGGCCACCGCCTCGGCGACGCGGGCCGGTTCGGTGGGGTCGAGCGGGTTGGGCTTGCCGGTGGCGACGTTGCAGAAGGCGCAGGCGCGGGTGCAGATCTCGCCCATGATCATCATGGTGGCGTGCTTCTGGGTCCAGCACTCGCCGATGTTGGGACAGGCCGCCTCTTCGCAGACGGTGGTCAGGCCATGCTGGCGGACGATGTCGCGAGTCTCGTTGTAGCCGGCGCTGCCCGGGGCGCGGACGCGCAGCCATTCGGGCTTGCGCAGCACGGGCGAGTCCGGGCGGGCCTGCTTCTCCGGATGCCGGGGGCGGACCTTGAGGGTGTCGATCACGGTGACCATGGGGCCTAGATCGGCCTTTCGAGCCTCCGGATCAAGGACCGCGTGCGCCTGTGGCGCGCAGACCCTTGCGGCCCCCTGCCCCGACCCGCCAAAGTCGGCGCGATGTATCGTGGCCTGATCCTCTGCCTGGCGCTGCTGTTGACCGCCTGCGGCCAGGACGGCGGCCGCGAGCCGTTCACCGAAAGCCGCACGCCGCCGGGCCTCTCGGCGCGCTTCCTGCCGCCGGAGGGCTGGACCTGGGGGCTGGTGCAGGCCGGCGGGTTTCCGGCCCAGCGGTACGGGGTGTCCGCGCCCTCGACCGGCCCGCTGGCCCATATCGTCATCCTGCCGGGCTATGGAGACAGCGCCGAGAGCTGGTTCGAGACGGCGGCGCAGTTCAACGCCCGCGGCTACATCGTCTGGGTGCTGGAGGGGGCCGGCCAGGGCGGGTCGGGACGGTTCGCCAGCGGACGGGACGTCGGCCATATCCCGGACATGGAGCCGGACCTGCTGGGGGTGAAGGCTCTGTTGCGGACGGTAGTTCCGGACGACGGCAAGCCGGTGATCCTGGTCGGCGAGCGGTCCGGGGCGACGGTCGCCATCCTGGCCGCGCAGCGGGGCTTGGGTGGCGACGGGCTGGTGCTGCTGGCGCCCTGGAAGCCGGCCGCGGCCGGCCCCCATGACGAGATCGCCAGCCGCCTGGGCCTTGGAGGGTTTCGCGAGCCCTGGGCGGCAGGTTGGTCGCGAGACCAGCCGCCGCCACCCGGCGGCGACGCCTACCGCGCGGCTGTGCCACGGCTGTGGCAACAGGTGAACCCCGACCTGCGGATGGGCTCGCCCAGCCTGGGCGGGCGGCTGGCCATGGCCAGGGGCTGGGACCAGGCGCTGGCCGCCCTGCCCGGCCTGACGCGGCCGGTGACGATGATCGACGCGCCGCCGTCGCTGGCCTCGGCTTGCAAAGAGCCGAACTGCCGCACCGTCCCGACGCCGGCGGGCGCCCGCGGACCCTTTCTGCACCTTCAGGCCGATGCGGCGCGGGCCGCCTGGATGGGCGCCGTGGACGCGATGGTGGCGCGGCAGCGGGCAGGCCGGCTGGCCGCCGAAGGCTTTGCGCCCGATCACGGCCTGTAACGGACCTTTTCAAGGCGTGACGCGCTCTATACGCTCACCCGCAATAACGGTGGGAAACAGCTCGGAGCCCTCATGCCGCGTGCTTTTGATGCGCGGGAAGTCGAACGGTCGCTCTTATCGGCCCTGATCGACGCCCGGGACGCCCACGGCGCCAAGAAATCGATTCTCGAAGACCAGAACCGCGCCCCGCTCAGCTACACCGAGCTGATCCGGGCGAGCTTCGCGCTCGGCCGCAAGATTTCCCAGATTACCGACCCCGGCGAACGGGTGGGCGTGCTGCTGCCCTCCAGCGCCGGCGTCGTGGTGACCTTCTTCGGGCTGCACGCCTTCGGCCGCGTGCCGACCATGCTGAACTTCACCTCGGGCCTTCGGAACCTGAAGGCGGCGTGCAAGCTGGCCGGGGTGAAGACGGTGCTGACCGCCCATGCCTTCATCGAGCAGGGCAAGCTGCACGACCTGATCGATGCCCTCGAGGGCAGCGCCAAGGTGGTCTATCTCGAGGAGGTGAGGAAGCAGGTCGGCCTGCCGGACAAGCTGTTCGCCCTCGCCGCCAGCTTTGCGCCCCGGCTGTTCGCGGCAAAGACCAAGCCGTCCGATCCAGGCGTCATCCTGTTCACCTCGGGCAGTTTCGGCGCCCCACGCGGTGTGGTTCTGACCCAGGCCAACCTGGTGGCCAACGCCGCCCAGATCGCCGCTCATATCGATCTCGATCCCAACTGGGTGATGTTCAACCCGCTGCCGACCTTCCACTGCTTCGGTCTGACCGGCGGCGTGATCCTGCCGCTGCTGACCGGCATGAAGGCGTTCCAATACCCCTCGCCGCTGCACACCAAGCAGATCCCGCCGCTGATCAAGGACTGCGGGGCCTCGATCCTGCTGGCGACCGACACCTTCGTGAACCAATACGCCCGCTCGGCCGACGTCCATGAGCTGTCGGGGCTGGAGTTCATCGTCTGCGGGGCCGAGAAGGTGCGCGACGAGACCCACAACCTGTTCCGCGACCGCTTCGGCGGCATCCCGGTGCTGGAGGGCTACGGGGCGACCGAGGCCTCGCCGGTGGTGGCGGTCAACAAGCCGGACGACAACCGCCGGGGCACCGTCGGCGGATTGCTGCCGGGCATGGAGTTTCGCGTCGAGCCGGTCGAGGGCATCCCGGGCGGCGGCAAGCTGTTGATCCGCGGGCCCAACATCATGGCCGGCTACCTGCGCGAGGACGGTGGCGTCGATCCGCCCCCCGGCGGCTGGCACGACACTGGCGATGTGGTCTCCATGGATCCGGACGGCGACTGGATCACCATCAAGGGCCGTGTGAAGCGGTTCGCCAAGATCGGCGGCGAGATGGTCAGCCTGACGGCCGCCGAGGACCTGGCCGCCGCGGTCTGGCCCAACGAACGCCATGCGGTCATCTCCATGCCCGATCCGAAGAAGGGCGAGCGGCTGCTGCTGGTCACCGACCGGCCCGACGCGGCGGTGGCGGCCCTGCTGCAGCACGCCCAGTCGATCGGCGCGCCGGAGCTGGCCGTGCCGCGCAAGATCCTCAAGGTCCAGGAAGTGCCCGTGCTGGGCACCGGCAAGACCGACTATGTCGCCATTCAACGGATGGCGGATGCGCAGGCCAAGGCGGCCTGATCACGAAGGGGGACTACCCATGGACTTTCTGGCTCCGCAGTCGTCGAAGGTGCTCAGCATCCTGCGCATCGTCGCCGCCCTGGCCTTCATGGCCCACGGCCTGATGAAGATCTTCCACTTCCCCGTGCCGCAGGAGGGCGCGCCCGATCCTTTGCCGACCATGCTGCTGGTCGCCGGCTGGCTGGAGATCGTCGGCGGCGCCTTGCTGGCGCTCGGCCTGTTCACCCGGCCGGTGGCCTTCGTGCTGTCGGGTATGATGGCGGTGGCCTACTGCATGGCCCACTGGAAGTTCGCCCTGCCGCCGGCCGAAGGCTTTTACCCGGCCCTCAACAAGGGCGAGCCGGCCCTGCTCTACTGCTTCCTGTTCCTGTACCTCGCCTGCGCCGGCGGCGGCCTCTGGAGCCTGGACGCGCAGGTGCGCAAGCGGCCGTAAAGCCGCTGCGCCTCTAGTCCTCAGAGCATGCCTCAGGCGTCCCGCGTCGCCCCGACCCGCTGGGCCAGGGACGCGGCCATGAACTGGTCGAGATCGCCGTTCAGCACGCCGTCGGTGTCGCTGGTCTCGACGTTGGTGCGCAGGTCCTTGACCATCTGGTAGGGCTGCAGGACGTAGCTGCGGATCTGGTGGCCCCAGCCGATGTCGGTCTTCTGGTCTTCCAGGGCCTGGGCGGCGGCTTCGCGCTTCTGCAGCTCCATCTCGTAGAGCCGGGCTCGCAGCATCTTCCAGGCTTCCTCGCGGTTCTGGTGCTGGCTGCGGCCGGCCTGGCAGGCCACCGCGATGCCGGTCGGGATGTGGGTCAGGCGGACGGCCGAGTCGGTCTTGTTGATGTGCTGGCCGCCGGCCCCGCTGGCGCGGTAGGTGTCGGTGCGCACGTCCGACGGGTTGATGTCGATCTCGATGGTGTCGTCGACCACCGGATAGACCCAGGCCGAGGCGAAGGACGTGTGGCGCTTGGCGGCGGCGTCGTAGGGCGAAATGCGCACCAGGCGGTGGACGCCGCCCTCGGTCTTCAGCCAGCCGTAGGCGTTGGGCCCGCTGACCTGCAGGGTCGCCGACTTGATGCCGACCGTTTCGCCGGAGGTCTCCTCGATGAGATCGACCTTGTAGCCATGGGCGGTGGCCCAGCGGCTGTACATGCGCAGCAGCATGTTGGCCCAGTCGCAGGACTCGGTGCCGCCGGCCCCGGAGTTGATCTCGACATAGGCGTCATTGCCGTCGGCCTCACCGGACAGCAGGGCTTCCAGCTGGGCGCGGTCGGAGCGTTCGCGCAGGGCCTTGAGCTGGGCGCGGGCTTCTTCCAGCGCGCCCTCGTCAGCTTCCATGTCGGCCAGTTCGGCATATTCGACAGCGTCGGCAAGCTCGGTTTCCAGGGCCCGGACGGTGGCGATCTTGTCGGCCAGTTGCTGGCGCTCGCGCATCAGGGCCTGGGCCTCGGCCGGCTTGTCCCACAGGGTGGGATCCTCCGAGCGCGCGTCCAGTTCGTGCAGGCGTCTTAGGGCTGGATCCCAGTCAAAGTCGCCTCCTGAGCAGGCTGATCGCCTGCTCGATGTCGGCCTTGGCGGCCTCGACATCCGGTCTCATGAAAAACTCCAGTCGTCACGTCGCGGCCCGAAGACGGGCGCGGAGGGGCGGCTTACAGGGGTGCGGGCCTCAATACAATCCGGTCAGGTCGTCGGGGACCCTAGGCTTCGGCGGCGGCTTCTGTTCCGGCGGCGGGGCGGCCGTCGGCGGACGGAAGGCGTCCTCATAGGGGATCGGCCCGGCCGGCTTGCGTCCCGCGGCACCGGGGATGCCGACGGCCGCGCGCGGCTCGGTGCTGGGACGGAAGGCCTCGCGGATCCCGCCGACCATGGCGAACTTGGCCTGTTTGGGCGGCTTGAACTCGGTTGGCGGGACGTCCTTGAGCGCGGACCCCATGAAATCAATGAAGATCGGCAGGGAGGCGACGCCGCCGACCTCGCCATCGCCCAGGCTGCGATTGTCGTCGAAGCCGACGAAGACCCCGACCACGATCTGCGGCGTGTAGCCGACGAACCAGGCCGAGCGGTATTCGTTGGTGGTGCCGGTCTTCCCGGCCACCGGGCGGCCAAGCACCCTGGCCTGGGTGGCGGTGCCGCGCTGGACGACGCCTTCCAGCATGGAGGTGATCTGGTAGGCGGTGACCGGGTCGATGACCTGGCGGCCGCCGGCGGCGATGCGCGGGCTCTCGTCGCCGTTGAAGCCGCTGTTGCAGCGCGGGCAGTCGCGCTTGTCAGCGCGGAACAGGGTCTTGCCCTCGCGGTCCTCAATGATCTCGATCAGGTGCGGATCGATGCGGCGACCGCCGTTGGCGAAGGCGGCGTAGGCGCCGGTGATCTTCAGCGGCGTGGTCTCGCCGGCCCCGAGCGCCATGGCCAGCACCGGGGCCATGTCGTCGGTGACGCCCATGCGGACGGCCAGGTCGCTGACCTTGCGCATGCCCACGCTCTGGGCCAGGCGCACGGTCATGGCGTTGCGCGACAGCTCCAGGCCCCGGCGCAGGGGCATCGCCCCATAGTACCGCTTGTTGTAGTTCTCCGGCGTCCAGTCCTCGCCGTTGACCGCCCCCTTGAGGGTGATCTGGGCGTCGGTGACCATGCTGGCGGGAGTGAAATCGCCCTCCAGGGCGGCGGCGTAGACGAACGGCTTGATGGCCGAGCCCGGCTGGCGCATCGCCTGGGTGGCGCGGTTGAAGTTGGACAGCGAGAAGGAATAGCCGCCGACCATGGCCAGCACCCGGCCGCTGTTGGGCTCGATGGCGACCAGGGCGCCGTTGACCAGCGGCACCTGTTTCAGGCGGTAGGCGCCGGCGGTCTTCTCATCCGGCTCCACGAAGACCAGGTCGCCGACGTTGAGGCCCTTGCCGCCCCGCGCCCAGGCGACGTCCTCGGAGGCCAGCGGCCCTGGACCGTAGTCCTTGGCCGGACGCACGCGAACGCCGCCCTCGACGCTCTCGACCACGGCGGCGCGCCAGTTGCGGCGCTCGGCCGGCGGGGTCTTCTTCAGGGCGGCGGCTTCCCAGCCGGCCGCCGGGTTGGTCGTGCCCCAGGCCCCGCGCCAGCCGTGGCGGCGGTCGTACTGCTCCAACCCGTTCATCAGGGCGATCCGCGCCGCCGTCTGGAGGTTCGAGTCCAGGGTCGTGCGCATGTAGTAGCCGCCCTCGGTGAGGCGCTCGCCCATGGTGCCCAGGCCCCGGCGGCGGACCTCCTCGACGAAGTAGTCGGCGTCCTTGTACTTGGCGCGGCTGGGGGCCGACTGGACGACCAGGTCCTCCTTCATCGCCGCGTCGGCCTCGGCTTGGCTGACCCAGCCAAGCTCGGCCATCTGGCTGAGAATCCAGTTGCGCCGGGCGATGGCGTTCGCCTTCTGGCGGATCGGATGGTAGTTGTCCGGCCCCTTGGGCACGGCGGCCAGGTAGGCCATCTCGGCCAGGCTGAGGTTGTCGAGCGACTTGCCGAAATAGTTGTAGGCGGCGGCGGCGACGCCGTAGCTGCGGTAGCCCAGCCAGATTTCGTTGAGATAGAGCTCGAGGATGTGATCCTTGGTCAGCGTCTGTTCCAGGCGCCGGGCGAGGATGGCCTCCTTCAGCTTGCGGCCGAGGGTGGCGTCGCTGGTCAGCAGGACGTTCTTGGCCACCTGCTGGGTGATCGTCGAGCCGCCTTCGAGGCGTCGGCCCCTGACCACATTGACCACGTTGCGCAGCATGGCCCGTCCCAGGCCCTGCACATCGACGCCGCTGTGGTGGAAGAAGTTGCGGTCCTCGGCGGCCATGAAGGCCTGCACCAGGCGCGGCGGCATCTGGTCATAGGGTACGAAGATGCGGCGTTCCTTTGAGAACTCGCCGATCAGGGTGCCGTCCCAGCCGTAGACCCGCGTGGCGGTCGGCGGGCGGTAGTCGACGAGGTCGCCGGCGTCCGGCATGTCGTGGAACAGGACCGCCGCATAGATGGCGATTGCGAAGCCGGCCACGGCGATGACGCCGAGCACGCCGATCCCCAACACGGCGACCCACCGCTCAGGTGGGTTGAACACCGGCCACACGCCCCGGGATTTCTTGTCCGACATGGGATTCCCTCTAGCGCGCCAGAGAGACGGCGCCAATGCGGCAGGACGTCGGCGGGGCCGAAGTTGAAGCCCGCGGCAAACTCGGTTCCTATGGGAGGCGACCGGAGGCGACGATGTCACGAGCGGTATTGGCGACAGCGCTGGTGTTGGTTGGGGTCTGCGCCTGCGAACCGCCAAAGCCCAGGCATCCGATGGCGGCGCGCTTCTGCGTGGTCGTCACGGCCCTCGAACCTGACGCCGAAGCCCTGAACCGGTTGATGGACCCGTTCGCCCTCAACCATGACCTCAAGATTGCTGTCTCGCCGACCACCCACACCTACGAAGACGCCGAGCGGACGACGATGATCAACGTCGACCGTATGGGGAATCTGGGCGCCGTCATCACTCTGTACGGCCTCCAGGACCAAGCGTCGGCTTTCGAGGCTCCGTTGCAGGCCCACGTCGAGGATAAGGTCGCCAAGCGCTGGACGGTCCGCCAGTGCGAGGACGTAGACGGATTCAAAGGCCCCTGGCTTTACCGCTGATCAGCCATCGACTTCCCACGGCGCCTCCCGCGTGCCACCGTCCGTCGTCGTCACCCGCGACTCTGCGGTGAGCGATGTCCAAAACAAGAAAAACATCGAAGGGAACGTCCATATGAGAATGACTGTTCTGGCCGCCGTCGCCGTCGGCGCCCTGGCGTTGACCGCCTGCTCGCAGAAGACTGAAGACAAGGCCGCCACGGCGGCCGAGGCGACCGGCGACGCCGCGGCGTCCGCCGCCGGGGACGCCAAGGCCAACGTCGAGGGCGCCGCCGAAGCGACGGGCGCGGCCGTCGAAGGCGCCGCGGATGGCGCCGCTGCCACCGCTGACAACGCCGCCGACAAGGCGGCCGACGGCACGGAAAAGGCCGCCGACGCCACGGCCGAAGAAGCGGCGAAGCACTAAGGCCGCTTCAATTCTGATAAGAGGAGGACCGTCGCCCCAGGGCGGCGGTCTTTTTCGTTCAGCGCGAGGCGATCTTCATGTCGCGCGAGAACCAGCGGTCGATGGCGTCGCCGATGCTGCCGACCAGCCGGGCGCGGCTGGTGGCCGAGGTCAGGCGGGCCTCGTCGCTGGCGCTGGTGATGAAACCCATCTCCAGCAGCACGGCCGGCACATCCGGCGCCAGCAGCACGATCAGGTTGCCGTCCCGGTGGCTGCGGCGCAGCATCGGGGTGACGTCGGAAATCTCGCTGACCAGCATCTCGGCGAACACCGCCGAGCGATTCTTGGTCGCCCGCTGCGACAGATCGAGGAGGATCTGGCCGACGCCGCGGTCGCCGCCGGTCAGGCTGGCGTTCATCAGCCAGTCGTCCTTGGCCAGCACCTTGCCGACCCGGCCCTCGCCCTTTTCCGAAAGGGTATAGACCGAGGCGCCGTTGACCGATTCGGGACCGGCGTCGGCGTGCAGGGAGATGAACAGGTCGGCGTCGGCCCGGCGGGCGATCTGCACGCGACCTTCGAGGGTGACATAGCGGTCGGTGTCGCGGGTCAGGATGACGGTATAGCGGCCGGTCTTCTCCAGTCGCGCCTTCAGGGCCTTGGCGGTAGCCAGGGTGACGACCTTTTCGTGGACGTTCTGGCCGATGGCGCCCGGGTCATGCCCGCCGTGGCCGGCGTCGATGACGATCACCTTGCGGCCCGAGGGACGATCGGCCCGGATCACGGTCGGGGCCCGCCGCACGGCCTGTTCGACCTGCAGCGAGCGGGTCGACAGCGCGGCGGTTTCCCGCGGGGCGACGGCGCCGCCGGTGGCCCGCAGGTCGATGACATAGCGATAGTGGTCGACGCCATCGCCGGGCGGCAACAGGAAGCGGCGGGCGACCCTGGCCTGCTGCGCCAGTTCGATGTTGATGCGGGCGCCGCCGTTCTGCGACTGCATGGTCCAGCGCCGCACCACCCCCTGCCCCGCGCCCTTGATGTCGCTGGCCACGCCGACTTTCGGGAAGGCGACGACGACGGTGTTGTCGAGGGCGCCGTCGGAGATCAGCTTGGCGGAAACGGAACGGTCGAGGTCGATGACCAGCCGTGTCTCGGCGGTATCGCCGCCCAGCCGCACCTTGAGGATGCCGGCCGCCATGCCGGAGGCTTGGGCGAAGGCGCCCGCGCCGAGGGCGACGACGATCAGACCGCCGGCGATCAACGCCGCCGTCCAACGCTTGCCGACCTTACTCGCGACCCCGCGCATTCTTACGCCCCAAACACCCGCCTGTCCGACGATCAGACTCGTTATGGGCTGACGGAGGTGGAGAAGGGGTTAAGGACGATTAGGGATTCGACGCCAGCCAATTCGAACCGTCGATCCGAACCAACCGGACTCCGCCCGCGTTACCAGCCCGGGACACCCGAAAGAGCTGCTGACGTATGAGCGATCACAACGCCGGGGCGCCTGTCCCGCCGCATCACCATTCCCGCGACCGCTGGAGCGCCATCGCCGCCGAGAGCCAGGCCGGACTGAGACAACTCGCCCGCAGCCGCTGGACCCCCTACGCCGTCATCGCCGTAAGCCTGCTGATCCTGCTCGGGGCCTACCTCAGCTGGTCCCTGCCGGTTGGCCGGGCGCTGGAGCCGTTCGAGGCGCCGACGATGGTGCTGGTGACCGCCGACGGCAAGCCGTTTGCGCGGCGGGGATTCTACAAGGAGGCGCCGGTCGAGGCCGGCAAACTGCCCAGTTACGTGCCGGGCGCCTTCATCGCCATCGAGGACCGGCGGTTCAACAGTCACTGGGGGATCGATCCCTGGGCCATCGGGCGGGCGGCGGCGGCCAACGCCAAGAGCGGCGGGGTGCGCCAGGGCGGCTCGACCATCACCCAGCAGCTGGCCAAGAACGCCTTCCTCTCGAACGAGCGCAGCCTCAAGCGCAAGGCGCAGGAGGCGATCATCGCCCTCTACCTCGAGGCGCGGCTGTCGAAGGCCGAGATCCTCTCGCGCTATATGTCGAGCGTCTATTTCGGCGACGGCGTCTATGGGCTGCGCGCGGCGTCCCGAAACTATTTCGGCAAGGACCCCGAAGACCTGACCATCGGCGAGGCGGCGATGCTGGCCGGGGTGGTCAAGGCCCCGACCCGGCTGGCCCCCACCGCCGACTTCAAGGCGGCCAGGACCCGCGCCGGCCTGGTGCTGGCCGAGATGGTCGATATGAAGCTGATCAGCGAGGACGAGGCCGCCCGATCGCTCAAGGCGGTGAAACTGAAGGGGGCGCGGTCGAAACTGCCGGACGGCTCCTATTTCGCCGGCTGGATCTCGCCGCAGGTTCGCCAGACCTTCGGCCGGGGCTATGGCGAGGTCACGGTCTGGACCACCCTCGACTCCCAGATGCAGGTCCAAGCCCAGCGGGCCGTGCGCAATGGCCTAAAGAGCGGCAAGGGCCGTCGGGTCAGCCAGGCGGCGCTGGTCGCCATGCGCACCGACGGGCGGGTCGTCGCCCTGGTCGGCGGCGCCGACTACAAGCAGAGCCAGTTCGACCGCGCCACCCAGGCGATGCGGCAGCCTGGGTCCGCCTTCAAGCCCTTCGTCTACCTGGCGGCGATCCGCGCCGGCTACGGACCCGGCAGCATGGTGCTCGACGCGCCCGTGAAGATCGGCGACTGGAGCCCGCAGAACTATGAGGGCAGCTATGCCGGCGGGGAGATCACCCTGGCGCAGGCCTTCGCCAAGTCCTCCAACGTCGCCTCGGCGCGGCTGGTGCAGCAGCTCGGCCCGGCGCGCGTCATCCGGGCCGCCCGCGACCTGGGCGTCACCTCAGACTTGCCGAACAACGCCAGCATCGCCCTGGGCACTGGCGAGATGACCCTTATGGAGCTGACCAGCGCCTATGCCGGCATCGCCGCTGGCCAGGCGCCGGTGAAGCCTCACGGTCTGCTGGCCGACCCGCCGGCCGCGCCGCAGCGGCGGCTGGGCCGAGAGGAGCGGATCGCCATGCTGCAGATGATGCGTGGCGTCATCGAGTACGGCACCGGCACGGCGGCCAATATCAACCCCGGCGTCTACGGCAAGACCGGCACCAGTCAGGACTACCGCGACGCCTGGTTCGTCGGCTTCGCCGGCAACCTGGTGGTCGGGGTCTGGGTCGGCAACGACGACAACACCCCGATGAAGGGCGTCACCGGCGGCAATATCCCGGCCCAGATCTGGCGCGACTTCATGGGCTACGCCATGCGCCGTCCGGATTTCCCGCGAGCGACGGAAGTCATCGAGCAACCGCTGATGGACTTCGACATGGCCCAGCTGGAGGATCCGGCGGAACTGATCATGCTGGGCGCCGACGGCGAGCCGGACTATGGCCGCGGGCCTGAGCCCCGCTTCAGCGATCCGCGCGACCGGCCAAGGGAAGGCGACCTGCGGCCCATGGACGAGCCCCCGCCGCCAGAAGATGAGCCCCGCGGCTACGACTTCAGGCGTTAGGCCGAGGAGGTTGGCGCGGCTCCGGCATCGCCGCCCTTTCCTTTCGCGCCGACATCAGGCTAATGTCCCACCTGCGCGCCGCACCCCGCAACCGACGGGATCGCTCCGCGCAACGCACAGGCAGGCGTCCGGCCTGGTCGGAGGAAGCTCCGACGAAAGGGCGCCGAACCGTTCCGCATCCTGAGCGCCTGACCGGCGCACCCAGGAACAACAGAGACTTTCATGGGCCGCGCGCACGCTCCCCAACATTGTCCGCTTAAAGCCGTCCCGATCGGGGCCGGGCTTGGCGACGTGCTGCGCGCCGATTCAACAGACCGGCGGCCGCGCCTAGAGCGCGCCAAGAGCCGGAGAGAGACCTTCGATGACAAAAAAGATGCTCATCGACGCCGCTCACGCCGAAGAAACGCGTGTCGTCGTCATGGATGGAAGCCGGATTGAGGAATTTGACTTCGAAAGCCAAAGCCGGAAGCAGCTTCGCGGGAACATCTATCTCGCCAAGGTGACCCGGGTCGAACCCAGCCTGCAGGCGGCCTTCATCGAGTATGGCGGCAACCGGCACGGCTTCCTGGCCTTCAACGAGATCCACCCCGACTACTACCAGATCCCGCTGGCCGACCGCGAGGCGCTGACCCGCGAGCTGGCCGAGGACGACGACGAGCCGACGCCGCCCAAGCGTGACCGCGGCCGGGGCCGCTCGCGCAGCAAGCCGGCCGCCCGCGAGGCCGATCCGTCGATCGAAGCCTCGGAAGACGGCGAACAGGGCGAAGCCCAGGACGACAACGGCCACGACGACTCGCACGCCGAGGATCGTCACGGCGATGACCACGAGCAGGTCGAGACGGTCAGCTCCGCGTCGGTGTCCGACGACGATGACGACGACATGGAAGAAGAGGTCGAGCGCCGCCGTCGCCGCCTCATGCGCAAGTACAAGATCCAGGACGTCATCCGTCGCCGGCAGATCATGCTGGTCCAGGTCGTCAAGGAAGAGCGCGGCAACAAGGGCGCGGCCCTGACCACCTACCTGTCGCTGGCCGGCCGCTACGGCGTGCTGATGCCCAACACCGACCGGGGCGGCGGCATCAGCCGCAAGATCATCTCGGCGACCGACCGCAAGCGCCTGAAGACCATCGTCCAGGGGCTGGGCGTTCCCAAGGGCCTCGGCCTCATCGTCCGTACGGCCGGCGCCAAGCGCACCAAGGCCGAGATCAGCCGCGACTACGAGTACTTGATGCGGCTGTGGGAAAACATCCGCGACACGACGCTGAATTCCGTGGCCCCCGCCCTCATCTATGAGGAAGAGGACCTGGTGAAGCGGGCGATCCGCGACCTGTTCGACAAGGACATCGACAGCGTCCAGGTCGAAGGCGAGGCCGGGTACAAGGAAGCCCGCGACTTCATGCGGATGATCATGCCCAGCCAGGCCGCCAAGGTCATGGCCTACCGCGAGCCGACGCCGCTGTTCGTGGCGCACCGGATCGAGGCCCAGCTGAGCCAGATCTACAGCCCCGTGGTGCCGCTGCGCTCGGGCGGCTACCTGGTGATCAACCAGACCGAGGCGCTGGTCGCCATCGACGTCAACTCCGGCAAGGCGAC
>SDZP01000018.1 GCA_004144935.1 Caulobacteraceae bacterium
GGGTCTCCTGGGTGGTGAAGGTCTTGGAGACGACGACGACCAGGGTTTCTTCCGGATCCAGCCCCGCCGTGGCGGCGGCGAACTCCGCCCCGTCGATGTTGGCGGCGAAGCGCAGCTGGATGTCGCTGTCCAGCGGCCGCAGCGCCTCCCAGATCAGCCGGGGGCCGAGGTCCGAACCGCCGATTCCAATATGGAGTACGTTTCTGAACCGCCGGCCCGTCGCCCCGCCCGCCATGCCCGAGCGAACTGCCGCCACGAAGTCCTGCATGGCGTCGCGCACATCCTCGACCTCTTCGGAGACCGGCTTGCCCGCCGCCTTGAAGTCCGCCCCCGCGGCGGCCCGCAGGGCCATGTGCATCGCCGGCCGGCTTTCGGTCCGGTTGACGATCTCGCCGGCGAACAGGCGGTCCCGCGCCGCCTCGACCCCGGCCGCCTGGGCCAGGGCCACCGCAGCCGTGGCCCCGACCCGGCTCCAGGGTTGTTTGGAAAGATCGAGGGTCAGGCCGGCCGCCTCGAAGCTCAGCCCCTCCAGCCGGTCAGGCTCGTCGTCGAAGAGGGACCGGATGCGCCGCTCCGCATCGGCCTTGGCGGCGGTTTTCAGGGCGGTCCAGGCGGGGGTCTCGGCCATATCGGTTCCGGCAAATCTAAACGGCGCATTTACCATGCTGCGGCATGGTCCAGGTCACCCTAGTAACGCCCCACAAGAGGGATCGCCATGTCCTGCGAAGCCGTCGCCGCCGCCTCCCTGCTCTGGCTTGCCTCCTGGAGCGGCGCCGCCGACACCGCGCCGCCCGCCCCGGCGGCAGCCGTCGCTCCCGCCTCTCCGCTGACCAGCGAACCGCTGTTCGCAGACATCATCGCCCGCGCCGGCCGGCTGGGGGCCGAGGTCGACGGCTGGAAGGGCAAGCCCCTGCCGACCGCCGAATTCGCCGCCTTCAAGGGTCAGGTCAGCGAACTGGCCGCCCTCGACATGCGCGGCCATGTGACGCTGAAGGAACGCGGCACCGACGGCGACCTGAAATGCATCCTGCGCGGCATCAGCGAGGATCTGCCGCTGAAGCTGAAGGCCGTCGAGGATGCCGCCAACCCCTCGGCCCGCGACGCCGCCCTGGTCGACCTCAGCCACCTGCTGCGCGACAACGTCGAGGTCATCACCGCCCCGCCCGCGCCGCCGGTCTAGCCGTACTTGATGCCGCAGCCGTAGGCCGGCGTCAGCGGCGTCGCCACCGGCCGGCCGGCATGGACGTCGGCCAGCGCGGCCGCCACCAGGTTGCGGGCCCGCTTGATGTCATCGACCTTGCTGGAGGCCATGTCGTCGATGGCGCCCTTGTAGGCCAGGGCCCCGGCCTTATCGATGACGTACATGTGGGGCGTCACCTTCGCCCCAAAGGCCCGGCCCATCGACCCGTCTGCGTCGAGCAGCAGGGCCGTCGCGGCCGAGCCGTTCTTCTCCATCCACCTGCGGGCCTTGGCGCCGTCCGACCAGTAGCCGGGCTGGCCCCTGGCCGAGGAACAGACGCTGAGCCAGACCGCCCCGTCCCGGGTGGCCGAGACCTGCAGCCCCTGCATGTTCCCGTGGTAGTGTTTCTGAGTGTAGGGGCAGGCCCGGTTCAGCCACTCCAGCACGACGATCCGGCCCCGGAACTCGGCCAGGGTGCGAACCTTGCCGTCGGTGTCCTTCACGGCGAAATCGGCCGCCGGCATAGCCAGCGCCAGCGAAGGCATGCCCAGCACCGGAAGAGCGAGGCCGGCGGAGAGGATCGAGCGGCGGGTCAGCGTCATCAGTCAGCTCCCTGTCTTGCCGGCCTTGCGCAAGGCGTCGGCGACCGTGCCCGGGGTCAGCAGTTGCGGCAGGACTTGCGGCTCATCGAGGACGGGGCCGTAGACAAGATAGAGCGGCACCCCGGCCCGGCCGTGCTCGGCCAGGGCGGCGGCGATCTCGGGATTGCGGTTGGTCCAGTCGGCTTTCAGGTAGACCGCCCCCGTCGCCGTCATCGCTTTGGCGACCTCTTCGGTGGACAGGGCGACCTTGTCGTTGACCTGGCAGCTGACGCACCAGGCGGCGGTGAAGTTGACGAACACGACTTTGCCCTCACCCCGCAGGGCGGCGACCCGTTCGGCCGACCAGGCTTCGGAGGGGAGGTCGGCGGCCGAGGCGGTTTCGCTCGCTGCAGGCTGCGCCGCCGACTGCGGCTGCAGGGCCAGGGAGATGGCGGCGAGCAGAAGGAGCAGGGCCAAGCCTTGGCGCCAGAGCTTGGGGCCGAGGCCCCAGAGCCACAGGCCGAAGGCTGCAAGGAGGAGAGCAAACAGGGCCAAGGCCAGGCCAGGCGCATCGGTCTGCTGCGACAGCACCCAGACGAGCCAGGCCGCGGCGCCATACATCGGGAAGGCCAGCACCTTGCGCAGGGTGTCCATCCAGGCGCCGGGCTTCGGCAGCCGCCGCAGCAGGGCCGGGGCGAAGGCCAGGGCGACGAAGGGCGCCGCGAAGCCGAGGCTCAAGGCGAGGAACACGGCCAGCACGATCACCGGCGGCTGGCCGAGCGTGAAGCCGAGGGCGCCGGCCATGAAAGGGGCGGTGCAGGGGCTGGCCACGACCACCGCCAGCACGCCGGTGAAGAAGGCCCCGGCCAGGCCGCCGCGCGCGGCGAGGCCGGAGCCCGCGCCCTGCAGGCTGGTCCCGATCTCGAAGACGCCGGACATGTTGAGCGCCACGGCCAGCATCAGCAGGGCCAGCACCCCCACCACCGGCGGCGACTGCAGCTGGAAGCCCCAGCCGACCTGCTGTCCGGCGAGCTGCAGCGCGATCAGCACCCCCGCCAGCACCAGGAAGGTGACGACGACCCCGGCCCCGTAGGCCAGGCCCTGGCGCCGGGCGGCGCGGGTCTCGTGCGCGTGACCGGCCAGCGAGGCGGCTTTCATCGACAACACGGGGAAGACACAGGGCATCAGGTTAAGGATCAGACCGCCGAGGAAGGCGGTGAGGGCGGCGATCAGCAGGCCCGACTTGGGGACCGCGCCGACCGGCCCGGCGGCCGACGGCGGCGGCCCGAGGCCCGCGACGCCGGCCGGAGCGGGCCCGGGCGTTGCGGCGATCTCATAGGCCTTGCCGCCGACCACCAGCACGCCGTCCATGGCGGCCGGCGGCTTGCCGGCCTCGAAGGCGTAGCCGGGCGCGAGGGTCAGGGTCAGGCCATCGGTGCCCCGTTCCGCCGTCTGCGGCTTGGCGTGGTCGATGACGGTGGGCAGGAAGGGGAAGAACCAGGCCCCGGTCATGTCGGCGCCCTTCAGCGGCGCGCCGGCCACGGTCAGGGTCAGGGCGCCGGCGTTCTGGAAGGTAGCGATCAGGCCAGCGGGCTTGGGGGCGGCGGCCAGGGCGGCGGCCACCGTGGCGCCCCAGCGGGCGTCCGGCGACGGCGTCCCCTCGGCGACGGTCAGGGTGACCGAAACCTTGCCGGTCTCAGGGATACAGATCTTCTCGCAGACCAGGACGTCGACGACGGCCTCGAGCGTCACCGGACCCGGCTTCGCACTGGCCGGAACCTCGATGGGGACCGGCAGCACGACGGCGTCCGAATAGCCGTAGTTGGTCAGCGGCCCGAACGGCAAGGTCCTGGGCGTCGCCCAGACGATGTCGCCGGCCTTCCAGCCGGCCGGCAGGGTCCAGGTGAGCTTGGTCGCCTCGCCGCTGTCGCCGGGATTGCGCCAGTAGGTGTGCCAGCCGGCGTCGATCTGCTGGCGCAGGGCGACATAGGCCGTCGAGCCGGGCGCGACGCTGGCGTCCTGCGCCACCATCTCGATTTTCAGATGGCCGGTATCGACCTCGGCCGCCATCACGGGGCTGGCGAACAACAAGGCGAGGACGGCGATCAGCAGGCGCATGGCGACTATATGGACCGGGCGGAGAGGTGCGGCAAATGCCCCTCGACTTCCCCACCGCCAACCCGTCACTCTGGCGCAAAACGGGAGGCTGAACATGCCGACGAATCGCCAGTGGATCCTCAAGCGCCGCCCGACCGGCGACATCGCCGCCGGCGACCTCGAGTTTGTCGAGACCCCGACCCGCGCCCTGCAGGACGGCGAGGTCCTGATCCGCAACATCTACCTTTCCCTCGACCCCACCAACCGCATCTGGATGAGCGACCAGGACCAGTATCTTCCCCCTGTGGAGATCGGCGACGTCATGCGCGGCGGCACCCTGGGGGTCATCGAGGAAAGCCGCTCGGACCGCTTCAAGCCGGGCGATATCGTCAACGCCGGCCTGTCTGGCTGGCAGCTCTATTCCATCGCCCACGGCGGCATGGTCACGCCCGTGCCGCAGATCCCCGGCGTGCCGCTGACGGCCTGGATGAGCGTGCTGGGGGCCACCGGCCTGACCGCCTGGTTCGGGCTGATGGACATCGGCAAGCCCAAGGAGGGCGACACGGTCGTCGTCTCGGCCGCCGCCGGGGCGGTGGGCTCGATCGTCGGCCAGATCGCCAAGCTCAAGGGCGCCCGCGTCATCGGCATCGCCGGCGGTCCGGCCAAATGCGCCTGGCTGAAGGAGATCGGCTTCGACGGAGCCATCGACTATCGCAATGAGGACGTCGGCGAGGCGCTGGACCGGTTGGCGCCCGACGGCGTCGACGTCAATTTCGAAAACGTCGGCGGCGAGATCATGGACGCCGTCATCGGCCGCATGAACAACTTCAGCCGCATGCCCCTGTGCGGCATGATCAGCACCTACAACGCCGAGGGCTCGATCCCTGGCCCGGCCGACTTCGCCCGCGTCCTGATGCGTCGCATCCTGATCAAGGGCTTCATTGTCATCGACTACCTGCCCCGGGCCGGCGAGGCGATGGCCGAGCTTGTCCCCTGGGTGGCGTCCGGCCAGCTCAAATGGAAGGCGCATGTGGTCGATGGGCTGGAAAATGCCGCCGACGCCGTGAAACGGCTTTTCACCGGCGACCATGACGGCAAGCTGCTCGTGCAGATTTCTCCCGAACCCTAAAGAGGCCAGATGCCCGCATCCTTCGACGACTTCGAGATCGGACAGGTTCATTCGCTGGGCGTCACGGCGGTTAACGCCGAGGCCATCGGCCATTTCATCACCGCCTTCGCCCCGGGCTGGGACCCGGAGCGCGGGGCGCCGGACGCGATGATCTACGCCATCTGGTCGCGGCTGGAGCTTGAGGCCGGCGACCGCTGGGCCCAGACCAAGCGGCTGGGGGTCGACGCCATGCGCTGGAGCCGCAATCCCCCGGCCGGAGAGCTGCTGCGCGGGCGGATGACGGTGATGGGCAAGGATCCGGTCGGCGAGGGCAAGGGCGTCATCATCGCCCAGCACGACCTGCTGGACGAGGCCGGACGGCTGGTGTTCAGCTGCCTGACACGCAGCGTGTTCGCCCGATGAGCGAGACCGTGAAGGGACCGGCCTCCTACTTCCCCTCCATCGAGAAGACCTACGGCCGCCCGATCGCCGACTGGCAGAAGATCGTGCGCGATGGCTATCCCGCCAAGCACATGGAGCTGGTGGCGATCCTCAAGGACCAGCACCAGATGGGCCACGGCCACGCCAACGCGGTGGTCGCCTATACCCTGGCGCAGGACGGGCTGAAGTAGGGCGCCCAAAGAAAAAGGGCCGGTCTCGCGACCGGCCCCTTCCGTAGCATCAGGTCAGATCGCTCAGGCGTTGCCGGCCGAGGTCTTCTGGGCCTTCTCCGAAGCGATGGCCACCAGGCGGTCCCAGCCGGCGAGGCTGGTCAGGTGGTTGTAGATCCGCTCCAGCGCGCCGTTGTCACGCAGTTCGGCCAGCTTCTCGGGCGACAGGCCGCCCAGCTTCTCTTCCGAGACGGCGAAGTATTCGGCGATGACCACCGTCGGTCCCTGCGTGCCGTCCGGGTTGGTCGGGGTGAAGGTGGCCTGCTTGGTTTCCAGCAGGTCCAGTTCCTTGATCAGGTTGACGAAGTTCTCGGTGCGGCGGCGCTCGCCCTCGAAGTCCTCGCAGAACTTGACGGCGTTCTGGGTGTAGGCGCTGGGCTCGCCGGCCTCGTCGAACAGCGGCACGTCGCCGCCGGTTTCGTCGAACATGGCCGCGCCGCGCTCGATGCAGACGATCATGCGCTGCTGCGCTTCATCCTGGGCCAGGACGAAGGGGTAACGGCGGATGTAGGCCGGCACATAGACGCCGTTGGTGAACACGCCGGTGGCGTCGACGAACAGGTTGTCGCCCGGGTTGATGCCCAGCACGGCCAGCGGCTGGCGCTGGTCGCCGGCGAAGATGATGGGGAAGCAGAGGGCCGCGAACTGGAATTCGGCGACGGTCAGCGGCACGACATGGCCCTGAGCGGCGAAGGCGAACGGGCCCGGCAGCTGCTTGACGCCCATCTTGCCGTGCATTTCTTTGCTGAGCGGTTCAGGCGAGTTGTAGAACAGGACGTTGCCGGCAACCGGGCTGACGGACGTGACAGTGGACGTTTCCATTAGGGACTCTGGCTAGCGGGCGGCTCGTTGGCCGGGAAGGATTGGAGCGGCGCTTCTATCCGATTGAGCGGAACCGGGCAATCTCAGCCGCCCGTCAGGCGATCTTTGGACCCTGCGGCCTCTTGCCCACCCCGGCGTCAACAGGCCTAGAGTAGCGAAAAGAGGGAGACGTCCATGCCGATCCGTTATCCGGAAATCCTGTCGCTGACCAGCGAGCCGGCCCCCTACAGCTGGGGCGACCGCGAGACCATGCTGTACGCCCTGGGCATCGGCCTGGGCGGCGACCCGATGAACGAGACCGAGCTGCCCTTCGTCTACGAGAGCGGACTGAAGGCGGTGCCGACCATGGCCACGGTGGTGGCCTGGGGCGCGGGACCGGCGATCGGCTCGATGATCAACTTCCTGATGGTCGTGCACGGCGAGCAGAAGTGCGAGTTCCACATCCCCTTCCCCACCGAGGCCGAGATCACCGCCGAGGGCCGGGTCATCGGGGCCTATGACAAGGGCGACAAGGGCGCCGTTATCTACAACGAGACCGTCCTCAAGAACGCCAAAACCGGCGAGAAGATCGCCACCCTGACCGGCTCGACCTTCGCCCGCGGCGACGGCAATTTCGGCGGCCCCTCGGACGGCGCGCCCGAGCCGCACGAGGTGCCTTCGCGGGCGCCCGACAGGACCGTCGAGATCGCCACCAGCCCGAACCAGGCGCTGATCTACCGCCTGTCCGGCGACCGCAACCCGCTGCATTCGGATCCCAAGGTCGCCAAGATGGCGGGCTTTCCCCGGCCCATCCTGCATGGCCTCTGCACCTACGGCATCACCTGCCGGGCGGTGCTGCAGGAATACGCCGACTTCGATCCGGCGAAGATCAGGAGCCACCAGGTGCGCTTCTCCTCGCCGGTCTTCCCCGGAGAAACCATCGCCGTCGACCTGTGGAAGGACGGCGACGTGGTCAGCTTCGAGGCCCGGGTGAAGGAGCGCGGGGTGACGGTGATCCGCAACGGCAAGACCGTGCTGGGCTAAGGTTTGGCGCTAATCCCACACCGCGCCCGCCTCCAAATTTCCGCTCCTCCCGGCGAATGCCGGGATGAGCGGGGGGTGTGCTAGAACCGGAACGCCACCCCGGCCCGCAGCGAACGGCCGGGGAGCGGGGCGATGTCCTTCAGGAAGCTGACGTGCTCGCGCGCCATCTCGTCGGTGGCGTTGCGAAGCTCCGCGAACAGACGCAGGTCCGGGTCGCGGAACGGTTTCACCGCCGCATAGAGATTGACCATGGTGTAGCCGTCGGTCGGCAGTTCCTCGGCCGCGACGCGGGTCTGTTCGGCCACGTAGCGGACCTCCAGATGGGCGTCGACCAGATCGCTCTGCCACATCAGCTTGCCCGTGGCCGACCACGGCGGAATACGGGCCGGGATGCCGTCGTCCGTCTCGCCGCGCACATAGTCGGCGCCCAGTTGGGCCGAGAGGCTGCGGCCGCCGTCGGTCCAGAGGTCGTAGGTCCCTTCCAGTTCGAAGCCATGGAAGCTGGCGTTGCTCTGGGTGAAGCGGAAGACAGGCAGGCCGTCCTCGACGTCGCCGGTCGGGACCTGGTCGATGTAGCCGTCATAGGCGGCGTACCAGAGGTGGCCCTCGGCCCGGAAGCGGTGATACGTCCAGCGGCCGGTGGCTTCGAGGCTGAGCACGGTTTCGGAGTCGAGGTTCGGGTCGCCGATCTCGAAGGCGCCGGTGCCCGGGTGCGGGCCGTCGGAATAGAGCTCGCCCTCGGTCGGGGCGCGGGCGTTGCGGGCCACCGTCAGGGCGTAGAACTGGCCATCGCCCGGCTTTATGAAGACGCCCACCGAGCCGGAGACATTGGTGAAGCTGGGGGCGTTGTCCGCGCCGATCCAGTCCAGCCCGTAGGAGGCCGCCGGGGCGCTGGCGACCCGGCCGGCCAGGGCGGCGTCGAGGTTGCGCCGGTCGACGCGCAGGCCCGCGTCGATGCCCCAGCCGCCGTAGTCAAGTCGCTGCAAGGTGAAGACGCCGGCCTCCTGAATATCGGTCTTGGGAATGGAGGCCTCGTCGCCGATGGAGTCGAAATGACGGCTTAGCCCCTGGACGCCGACGGCGCCCTTCAGCGGGCCGATCTCCCGCTGAACGATCTCGATCCGCCCCTCGAGGCCCTTGGACAGGAAGCGGGTGCCGGTCTCGCCGGTGTTGCGCAGGACCTCGGCGTGTTCGTAGTCGGCGTAACCCAGCGAAGACCGCATGGTCTCGAACGGGCCCAGCTTGAAGGGGATGTCCGAGCGGAAATCGAAGCGGGTCTGGTGCAGGTCGATGGCCACCGGGCCTTCGTCGTCCGGATCGATGGGGGCGGTGATCTGGGCGTAGGGCACGCCATAGACGGTGTCGGTCTGTTTCAGCGCCACGCCGACGAAGCCCTCGTCGTTGACGAAGGAGACGCCCACGCCATAGGCGTCCAGCTTCAGGTCGGTGTTGCGCACGGTGCGGGACGGATCGACCGTCAGGCCCTCGGCCGTCGCCAGCCGGCGGCTGACGGGCGTGCCCGGGACTTCATAGTCCTCGGCCCGGCGGCTGACGCCGTCGATGGAGAAGACCACCGGCCCGCTCGCCGCATGCAGGCCAAAGGAGACTGCGCGGCCTTGGTCGACAGTCGATCCCGAGGCCGAGAATCGCCCATCGATGCCACCTTCCGGCAGATGGGACGGAATATGGTCGTCGATGATGTTGACCACCCCGCCGATGCCGCTGCCGCCGTAGGCCAGGGTGGACGGGCCGCGAAGCACCTCGATGCGCGAGGCTTCGCCCGGATCGGAGGCCACCGCATGATCGGGCGACAGGGCGCTGGCGTCGACCAGGCCGACGCCGTTCTGCAGCACCAGGACGCGGGGCCCGGAAAGGCCGCGGATCACGGGTCGGCTGGCGCCGGGGCCGAAGAAGGTCGAGCGCAGGCCCGGCTGGCCGGCCAGCAGGTCGCCGAGGCCGGAGGGGGCGGCGACGTCGAGCTGGTCGCGGCCGACAACGGTGACGCTGGTGGTGATGCTGTCCAGCGAGACGGCGAAGGGGGCGGCGGTAACCACCACCTGGGAGACCTCCGCCTCGTCGGCCGGATCAGCGAGGGGGGCCTGGGCGAAGGCGGGCGCCGCGACACTGAGGGTCAACAGGCTGGCGCCGCAGACGGCGAGGGATCGGCGCATAAGGGGGAAGCTCCGCGAAAACTTTGGAAGTGTTATGAAATAACATATCGTACCGTCAAGCGACTTGACGCCGAACCCGGCTCGCGGTCTTTCGAAGGGAGGAAACCAGGGGAGGTCAGGGATGGCGGTGAAGGGTCTTGCAAGGGGCGCGCTGATCGTCGCCGGCGTGGCGATGCTGGGCTGCGGGGCGGTGGCGCAGGACGCCAAGTCGCCGGTGGCCGCGCCCCGGCCGGCCGGCGGTTATCTCGCCCCGGCCCTGTTGCCCGACAGCCTGAGCATCGTCGGCGCCCCGCCGGCCCCGGACTCCGACCAGGCCCGGGCCGACCGGGCGGCGTTCGACGCCAGCCGCGCCCTGGAAGGCTCACCCCGTTGGAGCCAGGCCATCGCCGATGTCGAACTGTTCGGGGACAAGGCCCACCGGTCCTTCTCCTGCGCCATCGGCAAGGAGATCAGCGCGGCCAAGACCCCGGTGCTCTCGAAATTGCTCGACCGGCTGGTGCTCGATGCCGGCGGCAGTACAAGCGCCGCCAAGAAGAAGTACCAGCGCGACCGGCCGATGATCGGTCATGACGAAGCCAAGCTGTGCGTCGTGCGCGAGGACTGGATGAAGACCAACGGCTCCTACCCGAGCGGCCACGCCGCCGCCGGCATGGCCTGGGGCCTGGTGCTGGCCGAACTGGCGCCGGACAAGGCCAGCGCGGCGGTGACCCGGGGCCGGGAGTTCGGCGACAGCCGCTGGATCTGCGGCGTCCACTTCCAGAGCGACGTGTCCGCCGGCCAGGTGATGGCCGCCGCCACCTTCGCCCGCCTGCACGCCGAACCGGCCTTCACCGCCGACATGGCGCTGGCCAAGGCGGAACTGGACAAGGCGCCGGCGCCGGAGGGGTGTGGGGTTTAAGCCCTTGCCTCCCAGACCACATGCCGCTCCAGCGCGTGGCCCTTGGGCAGGGCCGGGTGGTCGAAATCGAGGTCTTGGCGGCGGCTCATGCCGATGCGGCTCATCACCGCCTGTGAGGGCAGGTTGGCGGTGGCCGTGAAGGCGACGATACTGGCCAGGCCCAAGCGTTCGAAGCCGTCCTTCAGGGCGGCGGCGGCGGCCTCGGACGCATAGCCGTGGCCCCAGGCGTGGCGGGCAAGACGCCAGCCGGCTTCGACTCCGGGATGCAAAGGGTTCGGGGCCTTCAGGGTCATGAGGCCCGTGAAGCCAAGGAAGGCCCCGTCGTCCCTGCGCTCGACGGCCCACAGGCCGAAGCCCTCCCGGTCGATGTGGTCCTGATTGCGCGCCATCATGCTTCCGCTCTCCTCGCGCGTCTGAACGGCGGGAAAGAACCGCATGACGTCCGGATCCGCGTTCATGGCGACCCACGGCTCCAGGTCCGACGGTCGCCAGTTGCGAAGGATCAGGCGCGGCGTCTCGATCACGTCGGCCGGCTTGTGCTCAGGCTGCCGTACAGGTCCGGTCGGCGGTCGCGGAAGAAGCCCCAGGCGGCGCGGTGGGTGTCCAGGAAGTCGAGGTCGACGGTGGCAGAGGTGAAGCCTTCCTCGTCGGGGCTCATGTCGCCGATCAGGTCGCCGCGATGGTCGGCGATGAAGCTGGAGCCATAGAAGCGCTGGCCGCCACCGGGGTAGTTCTCCCACGGCTCGAAGCCGATGCGGTTGGCGCCGACCACCGGAATGACGTTGCTGACCGCGTGGCCCTGCATGGCGCGCCGCCAGGGCAGCGCCGTGTCGAGGGTCGGGTCATGCGGCTCGGACCCGATGGCGGTGGGATAGAGCAGCGCCTGGGCGCCCATCAGGGCCATCGCCCGGGCGCACTCGGGGTACCACTGGTCCCAGCAGATGCCGACTCCGATACGGCCGTGGCGGGTGTCCCAGACCTTGAAGCCGGTGTCGCCGGGCCGGAAGTAGTACTTCTCCTGGTAGCCGGGGCCGTCCGGGATATGGCTCTTGCGATAGACGCCCATCAGGCTGCCGTCGGCGTCGGCCATCACCAGGCTGTTGAAATAGTGCGGCCCCTCGCGCTCGTAGATCGAGATCGGCAGCACGACGCCAAGCTCGCCGGCCAGGGGGGCGAGGGCCTTCACGCACGGGTGCTCGCGCCAGGGCTTGGCTTCGGCGAACCAGCGCTCTTCCTGGGTGACGCAGAAATAGGGCCCCTGGAACAGTTCCGACGGCAGGATGACCTGCGCCCCGGCGTCGGCGGCCTGGCGGACCAGGTCGACCGTGCGGGCGATGTTGTCCTCCAGGTCCATCCCATAGGAAGTCTGGAGGGCCGCGAGGGTGAGGGTTTTGGTCACGCCGGCTCCTGCTGGGTGATGCAGTGGAAGCTGCCGCCACCGGTCAGGATGGCGCTGGAGGGCAGGCCGATGACCTTGCGCTCGGGGAACAGGCTGGCCAGCGCGTCGAGCGCGAAGGCGGCGGCCTTTTCGTCGTAGGTCGGGCAGATCACCGCCTGGTTGGCGATGATGAAGTTCATGTGGCTGGCCGGGACCATCTCGTCGTCGGCGTCGGTGGTCCAGCCGGGCGAGGGCACCCGCATGACCTGGATGCGCTGGCCGCGGGCGTCGGTCATCGCGCCGAGCAGCCTGGCGGTCTCGTCGTAGATGTCGGCGTTGGGGTCGCGCCGGCCCCAGGCGATCGGGCAGGCGATCACGCCCGGCGCGACGAAGCGGGCTAGGTTGTCGACGTGGCCGTCGGTGTGGTCGCGGTTCAGCCCCTCGCCCAGCCACAGCACCTTCCTGGCGCCCATCGACTGCGCAAGGGCGCCCTCGGCCGCCTCCCTGGTCCAGCCCGGGTTGCGGTTGGGGTTGAGCAGGCATTGGCTGGTGGTCAGCACGGTGCCGTAGCCGTCGTGGTCGAGCGAGCCGCCCTCCAGCACGAAGTCATGCGGCTCCAGCGGCGCGCCGGAGGCGGCGGCGATCTGGGCGGCGACCTGGTCGTCGCCCTCCATCTCGTACTTGCCGCCCCAGCCGTTGAACCGGAAGCCCAGCGCCCGGCCGTCCTCGGCGAAGATGGGGCCGGTGTCGCGCAGCCAGATGTCGCCGAACAGGCCGCGCACGATCTCGACGCCCGCGGTGTCGGACAGCCGCGCCCTGGCGTCGGCCTCCGCCTCGTTCCCGCAGACCATCAGCCGCACGCGCTCGCCGCCGGGGCCGGCCAGGGCGCGGGCAAGGGCGGCGACCTCCAGCCGCGCGGCCTCCAGATCGTCCTGCCAGAGCTCGGCGTGGCTGGGATAGCCCAGCCACATGGCGCGGTGGAGGGACCATTCGGCGGGGATCAGGGCTTGGGGCATGGAAGGCTGGGTCTGCATGGGCTGGGGCAAGTGGCCCCGGAGGGCTTCGCCGTCAAGAGTTGGGCCGTCAAGAGTTGGGTCGGCAAAAGAAAAGGGCGGCCCGCGAGGACCGCCCTTTCCGTCTTCAGATGGCGACGACCTTAGAAGGGCGCGCGCAGGGTCAGCTGCACCGTCTTCGGCGCACCGAGGTTACCGGAGCGGTTGCCGACGATGTCGGTGGAGATGTCGGCGATGTATTCCTCGTCGAACAGGTTGGTGACGTTCAGCTGCAGGAACGCGCCCTTGTCGTTGAACCAGGGCAGGTCATAACGGATGTCGGCATCCCAGACGGTGTAGTCGGGGGTACGCTCGTCGTTGATGGCGTTGGTGAAACGCTCCGAGACCCACTTGGCCTGGACGCCGAAGGTGAAGCCGGCGATGGCGTACTGGGCGCGGGCCGCGAACTGACGTTCCGGCACCTCGGGCAGAGCCTTGCCCTTGGTGAAGATCGTCGAGCCGGCGGTGGTGCCCGGGACGTCGTCCTGGAACTCGCTGTGGACGTAGGCGTAGGAGGCGTAGAGGTTCAGGTTCTCGATGACCTCCCAGCCGATCTGGCCGTCGATGCCGTAGCGTTCGACTTCACCCACGTTGATCGAGGTGGCGATGTCTTCGCCGTTGATCGTGGTGATGGCGCGGATGATGTAGTTGTCGAACTGCGAGTTGAAGGCCGCGACCGAGAAGATCACCGGGCCGGCGGCGTAGCGGTAGCCGACATCGAACTGCTTGCTGGTTTCCGGTTCCGGGTCAGCCGGGATCCGGTCGTACAGGTCGTCGGTACGCGGGGCCGACAGGTTCTCGGAGTAGTTGGCGTAGACCGAATGACCTTCCAGGAAGCGGTAGGTGACGCCCAGGTTCGGGAGAACCTTGTCGTACTTGCGCTCGAACTTCACGGGCTCGCCGGGCACGGGGCCGGTGGTGGCGGCGTCGACTTCGGCCAGGCTGAGGTTGCCGCAGAAGGCGTTGAACGTGTCCTGCTGGTAGCAGTAGTTGTTCAGTTCACGCTCGAAGAAGGGCGCGCGAACGCCGAGGTCGAGGGTGATCTTGTCGTCCCAGAAGCGGCCGACGTACTGCAGGGCGATCTGGTTCAGGGTCGCGATGGAGAAACGGTCACGCTTCTGGAAGATTTCGTCGTCCGCGGTACGGACCGGCTTGCCGTAGCCGTCCTTGCCCGAAAACACGTCGCGCGGATCGCCGTTGGCCTTCAGTTGGCTGTACTCGCCGGTCTGACGGTGACGCCCGTAATCCCAGGTGTAGGCGACGCGCAGGCGGTTGTTGTCGTTGATGTCCCAGATCAGCGAGGAGGTCACGCTGTAGCGACGGGTGTTGGTGTTGGACGGCGAGTAGAGGCGGATCCGGTCGAGGATGTCGCCGTCGCCGTTCAGGTCGACACCGTTGGCGTTGGGGGTGGCGATGACATAGGTCGAACCAGCCAGACGGGCGTCATATTCGTTGACGGTGGTGCTGCCGCCGCCGTTGGCCAGGGTGTACTGGAACGTCGGGTCGACCGTCAGGGTCAGGTTGTCGCCGAAGCTGAAGCGGGACTGACCACGGATGTTGCCGGTGTTCGAGGGGTTGATCGACAGGTTGTAGTAGTTGTTGCAGCCGGCCGGGGTCGTCGGATCGTTCGCGTTACCGGCGCCGTCGTCCTGCCGGGTGCCGTTGACGCCCGCGGGGGCGCGCACGCACGTCTCATTGTTGTCATCCTGGATGACGCCAGCGTTGAACTGGTCGATGCCGACGCGGCGGAAGAAGTTGTTGCGGTTCTCGTTCCAGTGGGCGGAGACGCTGATGAAGTCGCCGTTGTCACCGAGCGGCTGGTAGATGCCGGCGTTGAACTGCTTCTTCTCGAGTTCGCCCGGGCCGCGGAACTTGTCGTACTTGGTGTAGGAGGCGGCGAAGAAGGCGCGGGTGCCGAACGGGCCGATCACGCCGGTGTCGATCAGGCCGAAGATCCGGCGGTAGTTCTCGTCACCGATCGAGGGCTGGATGAAGCCGCCGAACTCTTCGGCCGGACGACGGGTGACGTAGTTGATCGTGCCTCCGGTGGCGCTGGCCGTGGGGCTGTCGACGTCGGTCGTGCCGAGGTTGGTGCTGACCCGCGAGATCAGTTCCGGGTCGAGCTGCTGATTCGAGTAGATCTGGTAGTTGCCGGTGTCGTTCAGCTGGATGCCGTCGACGTTCAGCGAGATGCGCTGAGCGTCGAAGCCGCGGATGACCACGTCACCGCCGCTGCCGCCGTAGGCGTCGTTGTTGTTGAAGTTGACCGAGGGCAGGATGTTCAGCGTCTGCAGGATCGACTGGCCGGCGACCTGGGTCTGGATGAACTCATCCGTCAGGGTCGACTTGCTCTTGGCCGCGCTCTCGGCGACGATGGCGCCTTCAAGGTTGCGCGGGCCGGACGAGCCGGTGACCACGACTTCTTCGACTTCCGCGGTGCCGGTCGATTGCGCGAACGCGCCGGTAGCCAGCAGGCTGCCGACCAGAGCCGTCGTCGCCACGATGGCGAGCTTGTAGTTTCTCATTGAGTATCCCCTGTCATCCCGACGAGCGCTCACTGGAGCCCCCGATGGCGGATTAGGCCGCCGCAATAGCGCCCGATTGCAAAGCTTTGGTGACCGATCCGTTGCCCCGTCACCACACAAGCAGCTTGTAACCCCACAACTTTCCGGCACAAGGCGCCGTTAAGACATTGGGACCGAATTGAGACGCCTTGTCGCAAGTTTGCGACACCCCCGTGCGCGACTTGCCCTATAGGGGGCTGAATTCGCCCCCGTCGCGGGCAGGATTGATCAGGGCACGATTCGCCGGGGGCCGACGCTTGACCGTCTCGCATCAGGAACACCGCAAGTCCTACGTCGAAGCCAGCCGGCCATGGCGCTTCGCGCTTGCCGTCACCGTCCTGTTGACCGGCCTGCGGCTGTTCGCCCTGTTCGCGACGCCGCTCGAGCTGTACCCGGACGAAGCCCAGTACTGGCTGTGGTCGCGCACCTTCGAGGCCGGCTATTTTTCCAAGCCCCCGATGGTGGCCTGGGTCATCCACCTGACCACGGCCCTGGGCGGCGACAGCGAGCCGTTCGTGCGGCTGGGCTCGCCGCTGTTCCACGCCATGACCGGCCTGGTGCTGTTCGCGGTCGGGCGGCGGCTGTACGACGCCTGGACGGGGCTGGGCGCCCTGCTGGTCTATCAGCTGATGGGCGGGGTCACCCTGTCGAGCGGGCTGATCTCGACCGACACCCTGATGCTGGGCTTCCTCAGCCTGGCCCTGCTGGCCTATGTCGATCTGCCGGTCGCCAAGCGGCCGCTGTTCACGGCGGCCGGGCTGGGCGCGGCGCTGGGGCTGGCCATGCTCTCGAAGTACGCCGCACTCTATGCTGTGATCGGCATCGGCCTGCACCTGGCCTTCGACCGCGAGGCGCGGCGGGTGTGGAGCTGGCAGCTGGCCGGCGTCGCCGTGGCCGTATTCGCCATCGTCATCGCGCCCAATGTGATCTGGAACGCCACCCACGGCTTCGAGACCGTCAGCCACACCGCCGCCAACGGTAATTTCGACCAGGGCCTCAAGCTCAATCCCGTCGAGATGCTCAGGCTGCTGGCCGAACAGTTCGGGGTCTTCGGCCTGCCCTTCGCCCTGCTGATCTGGGGGGCGGTGCTGGCGGTGCGGCGCAGGCTGGGGCCGAGCGAGGTCATGCTGTTGTCCTGGACCGCGCCGCCGATCGTCTTCGTCACCCTGGGGGCCTTCCTGACCCGGGCCAACGCCAACTGGACGGCGGCCGCCTATGTCGCCGGCGCCGTGCTGGCGGCGCATCTGGGGATGCGGCTGCGGCCGCGCTGGGTTCCCATCGCCCTGCTGGCGCCGCAGGCGGCGCTGACGGCTTTGTTCATCGTCTGGGCGGTCTGGCCGCGCACGGCCGAGGACATGGGCATGGCCAACAGCTTCAAGCGGGTGAAGGGCTGGGAGGACACCGCCGGCGCCGTCACCCGCCGCGCCGAGGTCGAGATGGCCGACTGCGGCCTATCGGCCATCGCCGTCGACGACCGCTTCCTGTTCAACGAACTGGCCTATTATGGCCGCGACTTCTTCGCCAAGCCGGGCAGTCCGCCGCTGGCCATCTGGCTTCGCGGCGACACCGCGGGCAACCAGGCCGAGGCCACCGCCCCGCTGACCCCCGCCATCGGCCAGCGGGTGCTGCTGGTCACGGCATCGGAGCTAAAGGTGACCGATGATCCGGATCTGAAGATGGGCAAGCGCATCGCTCTGATCTCGGACGATTTCGTCCGGGCAGAAACCCTGGAGGTCAGCCGGGCCCGGCTGGACCGCCAGCGGCTGCGGCGCGGGGTGTTGATCCTCGGCGAGGACTACCGGCCCAAACCCAAGGACTAGAGCCTGGCGATCCGGAAGGCGAAGGGCCCGGTCCCGCCGCCGGCCAGCAGGGTCTCGCCCTCGATCCAGGCCGGGTCTTCCGGCGCCGCGCCCCCGCCGAGGTTGAAGGCGCAGACGATCCGCGCGCCCTCCCCGCTGCGCTCGAACACCGCCATCGGGGCCGGGGCGTCGCGGAAGGCGATGTCGCCCGATCGAAGGACCGGATGCGCCTTTCGAAGCGCGATCAGCGCCCGGCTGAGCGCCAGGGCCGAGTCCGGGTCGGCCTCCTGATCCGCAACCGTGAGGCTGGCGTGCTCGGGCGCCGCCGGCAGCCAGGGATGGCCGCTGGTGAAGCCGAGCGCATGGCCAGGGCTCCAGGGCATCGGCGTGCGGCAGCCGTCACGGCCCTTGTGGGCCGGCCAATAGAGGTCGCCGACCGGGTCGCGCAGCTGCTCGCGGGTGAGGTCGGCCTCGGGCAGGCCAAGCTCCTCGCCCTGGTACATCAGGATCGAGCCGCGCAGGGTCAGCAGCAGGGCCAGCATGACCTTGGCCACCGGCGCCGAGCCGTCGCCGAAGCGGCTGGGCGTGCGCGGCACGTCGTGGTTGGAGAAGGTGATGCAGGGCCAGTGGCGCGGGTGCTCCGCCAGCATCTCCATATGATTGCGGATGAAGTCCGGCCCCATGCGGCGGGCCAGCAGCAGCGGGAAACTGTAGCCGGCGTGCAGGCCCTCGTCCGGCGCGGCGAAGCCGCCGCAGCGGCCCGCTTCCTCGGAGAATTCGCCGAACACGAAGCGGTCAGGGTGTCTGTCGACGGTCAGGCGGACGTCGTTCAGCGCCTCGATGTTCTCGACCAGGTTGCTGTCGTTGAAATGGCGCTGGAAGTTGGCGGCGGCCGACCAGCGCAGGCCGGTGTTGCTGTCGTCGACCGGGTTGTCGGTCAGGGCCGGGTCGTGGAGATAGGCGTTGGCGACGTCGAGGCGGAAGCCGTCGACGCCTTTTGAGAGCCAGAAGTCGAGCACGTCGAGCGCGGCCTGGCGCGCCTCAGGGTGACGCCAGTTGAGCTTGGGCTGCTGGCGCAGGAACTTGTGATGGTAGGCCTTGCGGCGCAGCGGCTGGTAGGCCCAGGCCGGGCCGCCGAAGGCGCTGAGCCAGTTGTTGGGGGCGGTGCCGTCGCCCTTCAGCGGGGCCCAGACGTACCAGTTCTCCTTGTCGCCCTTGAGGCTGTCGTGAAACCAGGCGTGCTCGTCGCTGGTGTGGGCCAGGACCTCGTCGAGCAGCAGCTTCATGCCGCGCGCATGGGCGCCGTCGATGACCGCCTGCAGGTCGTCCAGCGAGCCGTAGTCGGGGTGGACCCCCTCGTAGTCCGAGACGTCATAGCCCCAGTCGCGGTTGGGCGAGGGGTGGACCGGGCTCAGCCAGATGGCGTCGACGCCGAGCGAGGCGATGTAGTCGAGCTTGGCCAGCACGCCCGGCAGGTCGCCATGGCCATCGCCGTCGCTGTCGAAGAAGCTGCGGACGTAGATGTGATAGACGGTCGCGCCGCGCCACCAGGGGAGAGTGCTCATGCGCGGAGACTAGGGGGGTCTCCGCGCCGAGGCTAGGCCACCCAGACCATCATCCGCGTCGGCGCTTCCTCGCCGCGCGCGATCGAGTGCCGGGCCTGCACCTCGCCGGTGTAGAGGAAGCCCGCCCTGCACAGCACCGCCCCGGAGGCCGGGTTATCGGTGAAGTGGCCGGCGACGAGGTAGCGCTTCTTCCAGTCGCGACTGGCCCAGACCAGCGCCCCCTGCAGGGCCTCGGAGGCGAAGCCCCGGCCCCACCAGTCGCGGCCGACCCAATAGCCGACCTCCGGGGGCTGACCGGGCGGGGTGGACAGGCCAAGGCCGCCGATGACGCCGTCGTCCTCGTGCTCGAGCAGGAAGTTCTGGTCCAGCCGCGGGTCGCTGCACTGGGCCTTCTCGATGAAGCCGGCGGCGTGCGAGAGGTCGTAGGGGTGCGGCACCCGGCTGGTCATCCGGGCGATGTCGTAGTCGGCCATCAGCGCGGCCAGGCGCGGCGCGTCGCCGAGCGCCGGCGCGCGCAGGGTCAGCCTGCGGGTCTCTATCCTCGAGGTCTGTTCGATCAGACACATGGTTGCCTCCCAGCCCCCCTCCCGGGAGCCCTGAAACGAAAAGAGGGGAGTCCGGCGATCCGGACTCCCCTCTGGAAGTTTCGTGTCCGGAGCGCTCAAGCGGCGATCCGGAGGAAGCTCTCGGCTCGCTTACTCAGCAGCCTCTGCCATCGCCGGAACGACCGTCGCGTAGGTGCGGTCATTACGCTTGGTTACAAACTTCACGTTGCCGGTTTCGAGGGCAAAGAGGGTGTGGTCCTTGCCGATGCCGACGTTCTCGCCCGGCCAGAACTTGGTGCCGCGCTGGCGCACGATGATGTTGCCGGCGAGCACAGCTTCGCCGCCGAACTTCTTCACGCCGAGACGGCGGCCGGCCGAGTCGCGACCGTTACGCGAGGAGCCGCCTGATTTCTTGTGAGCCATACTGCTCTCCTATCCTCTATCGACGAGGCCCTCAGGCTTCGTCGGTGTCCTTCTTGGCGGCCTTTTTGGGGGCGGCTTTCTTGGCGGGGGCTTCGTCGCCTGCGGCGTCAGCGGCCTTGGGGGCGGCTTTCGGAGCGGCGGCCTTCTTCGGCGCTTCGCCCTTCACTTC
>SDZP01000281.1 GCA_004144935.1 Caulobacteraceae bacterium
TCACTGGCCAGCCAGGCGGCTGTCTGACGGGCTGCTTTTGCGGGATCATGGGAGGCATCAGCCGTCAGGGCAACACGCCGCGCACAGGCCCGCTGGGCAGGATCGCTGAGACTCCCCGCCCATGCCTCAAATGCGGCTCTGTCCCTGTCCAGCAAGGCACCGGCGATGGTCTCCGCCACCTTCAGGTGCTCCTCCCTGCCGGGCACCAGTTCCGCCGCCGCCGCCATGGGATCACTCCCGGCCATGAACTGAAGCACATCCGCCTCGGCCCCGCCGCTTCCCAGTTCGCGGGCGTAGGCGAGCGCCGCTTGGACATCCTTCTCCTGAAGCATCCGGAGGACAGCCGGCCCGGCATCGGCCCATCCCTCATGGCACAGGGTGAGCACGGCCGCCTTGGCCGCCGGCAGATCCACCTTCGCCAGTTCGCAAACGACTGAGAACAGCAGCTCATTGTCGCTTTTGAGCTCCGACCTTCCCATGGTGAAGGCCAGCGCCGCCTTTGGATCCAGCATGGCCCACCGCAGCGTCAGAAGCCTCATCACCGGCCCGCCGGGATTGTCCCTGAAGGAGTCCGCCTCCGCTACAAGCTCCATCAGCGGGCCGAACTCCTCCGGCGACAACATGGCGGCATCCGCCATCACGCTTACCGCCTCAATGTTCTTATTGGTCTCCCTCCCATGGGTGTGGAATCTGTCCGCCAGCATTTGCAGCCGCTCCTGCCGGGGTTCCAAGCTCGGCTTCCCGGCGCCGGCTTCATTTTTTGAGCGGACAGCGAAGGCTAATGAATCTTGGATCATCCGGGATACCAGTCATCGCCCGGCCCCCAGACCTGATGGCCGGCGCTGTCGATCCAAGCGGAGAAAATTTGACCGTGACGGTCAGGCCCTTGAGGGCCGGCACGCGGTAGGCCTCGCCCTGCTGCAGGACGCGGGTGAAGTAGTTGGAGCCGTCCGGGCCCTTGACCTCGAACACCCCGTTGCGGCGGGCCTTGATGATCACCGGCGAGCCGGACGGGGCGCCGTAGATCTGGCCCTCCGGCTTGAAGGCGGCCCCGAGCGGCATCGACAGGACGGGCGCCTCGGCCAGCTTGGCGGCGGTGTCGCTGCCGTCGCCGTTGGTCGACATGCCAGGCGTGACGTAGGCGTCGGGGGTCGTCGATTCCACCGGCGGCGGAATGGCCCCGCCGACCTGGATGGGACCGCCGGTGTCGGTGGAGGGAATGACCGGGATCTGGGTTTCGGCGACCACCGCATGGCTGGGCGCCTTCTGGGCGATGGCCCGCTGGGCGACATTCCACAGCAGGAAGGCGGCGCCGATCAGCACGACGGCGATGACCACCAGCGCCAGGCGCGGATCGCGTTCCTTGCGCACGCCGATCGGCGCCCGCAGGCCCTCGTCGTGCTCGGGATGATCGCTGCGGAAGCGCTCGACCGCCTGTTCGACATCGAGGCCGAGATGGCGCGCGTAGGCCTTCACATAGCCGATGGCGAACGGCCGCGAGGGCAGTTCATCGAGGCGCATGTCCTCGAGGGCGGCGAGATAGGTCTGACGGATGCGGGTGGCGTCGGCCAGGTCCTGCAGGGTGACCCCATGGAACAGGCGGATGGCCTTGAGCGCGGCGCCGAGGTCGTGGCCGTCCTGCAGGGTCGGGGCCTCGTGACGGCCCGTATCCGATGAAGGATCGTACTCACCCGTGCGATACAATGACGTAACCCCGCCGGTATCCAGCGCCATGATCAGGAAAGCCCCCACTCAACGCCAACTTCGAGGCTCGCGCATGAGGCGAGCCTCTCGCCGGTCGCCTCCCCTACCGCGAGAAGCGTTAACGATGCTTTGTCGATATCAAAATTACGCCCGGATTTCAATGCGGTAACCCCCTGTGAGGTCAAAGGTCACACCGCGACATACAATTTTCGGGCCAGAGTCTCGATCTCGTTGCGAATGGAGCCGGCGGCGCCCTTTATCAAGGCGTTGACGCCCCGCGCCGCGGCCTCCCGATCGCAGGACAGGACCATCTGCTTGACCGGTCCGATGCCGGCCGGCGGCATCGACAGGCGGTCGAAGCCGAGGGCGGTCAGGGCGAAGGCCTCCAGCGGCCGGCCGGCCATTTCGCCGCAGACTGAGACCGGGGTTCCCGTTTCGGCACAGGCGGTCTGGATCTGCTTGAGCGCCCGCAGGGCCGGCGGCGACAGGGGGTCGTAGCGGTCGGCGACGCGCGGGTTGCCCCGGTCGGCGGCGAACAGGTACTGCATCAGGTCGTTGGTCCCGACGCTGACGAAGTCGGTCATCGGCAGCAGGGCGTCCAGGTGCCAGATCAGCGACGGCGCCTCGATCATCGCCCCGACGTCGAGGCGGCTGGGGGCGGGACGGCCCCGGCGCAGGGCCCAGTTTATCTCGTTGTCGACCATGGCCCGGGCGGCCCGGAACTCGTCGACGTTGGCGACCAGCGGGAACATGATCCGCAGGGGGCGGCCCTTGGAGGCCCAGATCAGGGCCCGCAGCTGCATCTTCAGGAGGGCCGGACGGTCCAGGCCCATGCGGATGGCCCGCCAGCCGAGCGCCGGGTTCTCCTCGCGCTCCGCCTCCATGTAGGGCAGCAGCTTGTCGCCGCCCAGATCCAGGGTCCGGAAGGTGACCGGCAGGCCGTCGGCGGCCTCGAAGACCTTCTGGTAGAGGCTGGTCTGGGCCTCGAGGCGCGGCAGCTCCTCGGCGACCATGAACTGGAATTCGGTGCGGAACAGGCCGATGCCCTCGGCCCCGGTCTCGCGCAGGATGTCGAGATCGACGGCCAGGCCGGCGTTCATCAGCAGGGTGATCTTCGACCCGTCGCGGGTGAAGGCCGGGGTGTCGCGCAGCTTGGCAAACTCGGCCTTGCGCTGGGTGCGCACGTCGAGGCGGGCGTTGAGCGCCTTGATGACGTCGGGCCGCGGGCGCAGGAAGGCCTCGCCGCTCTCGGCGTCGACGATGACCGGATCGCCCTGGCTGAGGCGATCGCGCAAGCCGGGCAGCCGGCCGACACAGGGGATGTCCAGGGCGCGGGCGACGATGGCCGCGTGGCTGGCCGTCGAGCCCTCCTCGAGCAGGATGCCCTTCAGCCGGGTGCGGTCGTATTCCAGCAGGTCGGCGGGGCCGAGGTTGCGGGCGATGAGGATGGCGTCGTCGGGCAGCTCGCGCTTGACGTCGCCGTCGCCGGAGAGGTGGCGCAACAGGCGGTCGTTGAGATCCTCGAGATCGTGCAGGCGCTCGCGCAGATAGGGGTCCTTGGCCTTGCCAAGGCGGGCGCGGTGTTCGGAGCGGACGCGCTCGACAGCGGCTTCGGCGGTGAGGCCGGAGCGCACGGCCTCTTCCAGGGACCGGTTCCAGCCCCGGTCGTGAGCGAACATGCGGTAGGTGTCGAGTACCTCGTAGGAGGCCCCGATCAGGCCGCCCTCGCCTTCCAGCATCTGGTCGATCTGGGCCTGCAGGCCGCTGACGGCGGCCTTGAGCCTGGCCTCCTCGGCGACGGAATCCTCGCTGAGCAGATGGCCGACGGCGACCGGCTGCTCGTGCAGGACGGCGACGCCGAAGGCCAGGCCGTCGGCGAACTTGGCCCCCTTCAGCCGCTCGGGCCGGTGCGGCGCGATCTCGACGTCGCGCAGCTCGGCCTCGCCGAGGATGTCGCCCGCCCCGACCAATTCGGCCAGCACCATGGCGATGATCTGGAGGTCCTCGACCTCTTCCTCGCTGTAGTTGCGGGTAGTGGCGTTCTGCACCACGAGCACCCCGATGGCCCGGCCGCCGCGCAGCAGGGGGACGCCGAGGAAGGCGTGATAGGGGTCTTCGCCGGTTTCCGGCCGATAGGCGAAGGCCGGATGATTGGGCGCGTCGCTGAGATTCAACGGCCGGCCGAGGCGGACGATCTCGCCGACCAGGCCCTCGCCGGACTTCAGGCGGGTGACGTGGACGGCCTCGCGGGCCAGACCCTCGGTGGCGAACAGTTCCAGATCGCCATGGCTGCGGCGCAGGTAGAGCGAGCAGACCTCGGCCACCATCGAGCGGGCGATGATGCGCACAACCATGTCGAGCTTGACCTGGGCCGGAACCGGTCCGGCCATGGCCTCGCGAATCTGCCGCAGCAGACCGCGCGATCCCCTCACTGCAAGGCCGGTTGGGCCCATGGTCGTTGCGTCTCCCTCTCCCCTACTTAGTAGCAGAATTCCGTGAGGGAACGGTGACCATTGCGGATATTCGCCGCCCTGATCACACAATGCCCGTTAAGCGCGCGTCATTTTGCCCGCAGGCTTGGCGATGCGCCCCCGGCGAGATAAGAATAACGACGATCGCCCGGGATTGGGGCGGTGGTGGGGACTTGCGTCATGTTTTTCAACGACGACAGCATGCTGGACTTCCGGGCCAACGGACTCAGCGACGCTATTTTCGGGGGATATCGGGGTCAGGTCGCCGGGGAGATGACCTTCCTTGGCCGGGCGCCGGGCGCGCTCTACGCCGAGGGCCTTTCGGTTTCGGACTCCGAGCCGACCGCCGGCCTGCCGCTGGAACTGCTGCTCGGGGCCCGCCACGATCCGGCCAGCCCCACCGTCGCCAACGACGACGACGCGCCCCAGGTCCTGCGCGGCGAACGCGGCAAGGATGACGACCAGCCGGCCATCCTGCCGGTCGACAGTGGCCCGAGCGAGCCGCTCGATCTCGACATCCCGCCGATTCCGACGACGCCGGTGGTCGAACTGCCGGTCATCACGGTGACGCCGCCGACCCTCGAGGGCCAGGGACCCGCCCCGGTCATCTTCGGCCGCGCCTACGAGTCGCTGAGTTTCCTGAT
>SDZP01000282.1 GCA_004144935.1 Caulobacteraceae bacterium
CGCCTTCCCCTAGCCCTTGCCGCCTGCCTCCTCGCCACCGCCGCGGCCGGGCGGAGCCAGGACTCGTGAGCGGCCGCGGCGGTGGCGAGGAGGCAGGCGGCAAGGGCTAGGGGAAGGCGCATGAATTGACGGTATACCTCCCGCCCCGAATGGGGAGGGGGGTCGCGCCGCGCTTTCGGCGTCAGGCCGGCTGCAGGGTCTTGTCGATCTTGATGGTCAGTTCGCCGCCCGCGTAGCGCTTGGCCATCACGGCGGTGCTGAGCGGCTTGATCTTGCCGGCCCAGCCCTCGGCCCCGAACTCCTCGAAGCGCTGCTGGCAGATCTTGCGCATGGCTTCCTTGGCGGGCTTCAGATAGGCGCGGGGGTCGAACTCGCCGGGCTTCTGCGAGAGGACGCGGCGGATGGCGCCGGTCATGGCCATGCGATTGTCGGTGTCGATGTTGATCTTGCGCACCCCGTGCTTGATGCCGCGCTGGATCTCCTCGACCGGCACGCCCCAGGTCTCCGGCATCTCGCCGCCATAGGCGTTGATGATCTCCTGCAGGTCCTTGGGCACCGAGGAGGAGCCGTGCATCACCAGGTGGGTGTTGGGCAGGCGGCGGTGGATTTCCTCGATGACGTTCATGGCCAGCACCGCCCCGTCCGGCTGGCGGCTGAACTTGTAGGCCCCGTGGCTGGTGCCCATGGCGATGGCCAGGGCGTCGACCTGGGTCTTCTTGACGAAGTCGACGGCCTGGTCCGGATCGGTCAGCAGGGCGGCGTGGTCGAGCTTGCCCTCGAAGCCGTGGCCATCCTCGGCCTCGCCCATGCCGGTCTCCAGGCTGCCCAGCACGCCAAGCTCACCCTCGACGGAGACGCCGCAAGAGTGGGCCATCTCGACCACCCGGCGGGTGACCTCGACGTTGTACTCGTAGGACGCGGGGGTCTTGGCGTCCTCTTCCAGGGAGCCGTCCATCATCACGCTGGTGAAGCCGTACTGGATGGCGGTGGCGCAGGTGGCCGGGCCGTTGCCGTGGTCCTGGTGCATGCAGACGGGGATGTGGGGATAGATCTCGACCAGGGCGTCGATCAGCCGGGCCAGCATGATGTCGTTGGCGTAGGTCCGCGCCCCGCGGGAGGCCTGGATGATGACCGGCGCGTCGACGGCGTCGGCCGCCTCCATGATCGCCAGGCCCTGTTCCATGTTGTTGATGTTGAAGGCGGGCAGGCCGTAGTCGTGCTCGGCGGCGTGGTCGAGCAGCTGGCGCAGGGTGATGCGGGCCACGGGAAACTCCTTGCGGGGCAGTGTTTTGATTTTGTGGACCGGGTTTAGACAAGGGCGGTGAAGGAGTCACCCCCGGCTGTCACGGCCGCGTGATCACGATTGGGGCGGCCGGGCTTCCTGCGGCAGGCCGTCGGCGATCTCGTAGTAGTCGCCCTTGTCGGCGACGAAGATGTGCTTGGCCAGTTTCAGGCCGGTCTTCCCGTCCAGCGCGCCCATGGCGAAGGCGATGCTCTTGCCGTGGATCGGGTCCCAGAACAGCTGCGAGCCGCAGGTCCCGCAGAAGCCGCGGCGGACCTTTTCGGAGGAGGCGTACCAGCGCAGGGCGCTGTTCGGGTCCTCGATGGTCAGGGCTTCCTTCGGGACGTCGGCCGAGGCCCAGAAGTGGCCGGAGGCCTTGCGGCACATGGAGCAGTGGCAGGCGTCGGAGTGGTCGATGACGGCGTCGGTCGAGAAGGTGACGGCGCCGCAGAGGCAGGAGCCCTGGAGCATTGTTGTCTCCGTTCCACCCCACCCTCCGACCAACCTGACGAAAGTCAGGATCCACGGCCGGAGCGCGCGGTGGGTCCTGACTTTCGTCAGGACAATCGGTGAAAAATCAGGCCGGCCGGTGCATGGCGCACAGCTTGTTACCGTCGGGGTCGCGCAGGTAGGCCAGGTGCATCTTGCCCATGTTGCTGATCCGCTCGCCGGGCGGGTCTTCGATCGAGGCGCCGCCCGCTTCGACGCCGGCGTCGTGCCAGGCCTTGACCTGTTCGGGGGAGTCGCAGGCGAAGCCGATGGTGCCGCCGTTGGCGTGGCAGGCCGGCTGGCCATCAATCGGCTCCGAGACGGCGAAGGCGCCCTTGGGGCTGAGATAGAACATGCGGTGCCCGTCGACCATGGACGGGCCGATGCCGAGGGTGGCCATCAGCTTGTCGTAGAAGGCCTTGGACTTCTGGAGGTCGTTGGTGCCGACCATGATGTGCGAGAACATGAGTGTTTCTTCCCCTTTGTGTGACGGCGCGATCGATGCGCGTCCGTTCTCAAAAGGGATGCGACAAGATTCCGGGGCAGGCAAGCCTTCCGCAACGTCGGCCCAGGCCGCGATTTCAGGCCTGTAACGCCTCGACGCCGGGCAGGACCTTGCCCTCCATCCATTCCAGGAAGGCGCCGCCGGCGGTGCTGACGAACGTCATCTCGGCCGCGACGCCGGCATGGTTCAGGGCCGCGACGGTGTCGCCGCCGCCGGCCACGGCGATCAGCCTGCCGGCCGTGGCCAGCTCCGCCGCATGCCGCGCGGCCGCGACGGTGGCGGCGTCGAAGGGGGGCAGTTCGAAGACGCCAAGCGGACCGTTCCAGATCAGGGTGGCGGAGGCGTCCATGGCCGCCAGCAGGCGCTTGGTGGTCTCCGGCCCGGCGTCGAGGATGCTCTCGTCGGCGGCGATGGCGTCCAGGCCCTGGACCTTGTGGGCGGCGTTCGCCTTGAACTCGGTGGCGGTGACGACATCGATGGGCAGCAGCAGTTCGCAGCCGGCCTTCTGGGCGCTGGCGATGATCTCGCGGGCGGTGTCGCCCAACTCGTGCTCGCAGAGGGATGCGCCGACATCGATCCCTTGCGCGGCCAGGAAGGTATTGGCCATGCCGCCGCCGATGGCCAGGCGGTCGAGCTTGCTCACCAGGTTGTTGAGCAGGTCGAGCTTGGTCGAGACCTTGGAACCGCCGACGATGCCGAGCACCGGGCGCTTGGGAGCGCCGAGGGCCGCGTCGAGGGCTTCCAGCTCACGCTGCATTGAGAGGCCGGGGTAGGCGGTCAGCAGGCGGGCGACGCCGTCGGTCGAGGCGTGGGCGCGGTGGGCGGCGCTGAAGGCGTCGTTGACGTAGAGATCGCCCAGGGCCGCCAGTTCGGTGACGAAGGCGGGGTCGTTCTTTTCCTCGCCCGGATGGAAGCGCAGGTTCTCGAGCAGGGCGACGCCGCCGTTCTCGAGCTGGGTGATGACGTCGAGGGCCGGCCTGCCGATGCAGTCGTCGGCGAAGAAGACCGGCTGTTCGAGCAGGGCCGACAGCGGCTCTGCGATGGGCTTGAGGCTCATCTCCGGCACGCGCTTGCCCTTTGGCCGGTCGAAGTGGGCCAGCAGGATGGTCCTCGCGCCCTTGGTCGACAGGTAGCGGATCGTCGGCAGCACGGCGCGCAGGCGGGTGTCATCGGTGATCGCCCCGTCGGCCATCGGCACGTTGAGATCGACCCGGACCAGGACGCGCTTGCCGGCGAGGTCGGCGGTTTCGAGGGAGCGGAAGGGCATGGGTCTGTCCGTTCTAACTATCCCGTCATCCCGGCCGCAGCGCGGAGCGCGGAGCGCCGGGACCCAAGGGCCGCCAATCGCCGGCGGCGGCTACAGCGTGATCACGCACCCCTGGCTCCCGGATCGGCCTGCGGCCGTCCGGGATGACGGGGATGGGTAGGTCTTACAGGAACTTCGCCATCACCAGGGCGGTGTCGCTCATCCGCGTCGCGAAGCCCCATTCGTTGTCGTACCAGGTCAGCACGCGGGCCAGCTTGCCATCGACGACCTGGGTCTGCGGCAGGGCGGCGGTCGAGCTGGCGGCGACGTGGTTGAGGTCGATGGAGACCAGCGGATCGTTGGTTGTGGCCAGCACGCCCGACATCGGGCCGTCGGCGGCGGCCTGCAGGGCGGCGTTGATCTCCTGGGCAGTCACGTCGCGGCCGGCCACGACCTTCAGGTCGACGACCGAGACGTTCGGGGTCGGCACGCGGATCGAGGACCCGTCCAGCTTGCCCTTCAGTTCCGGCAGCACCAGGCCCAGCGCCTTGGCGGCGCCGGTCGAGGTCGGGATCATGCTCAGGGCGGCGGCGCGGCCGCGGTAGAGGTCCTTGTGCATGGTGTCCAGCGTCGGCTGGTCGCCGGTGTAGCTGTGGATGGTGGTCATGTAGCCGCGCTCGATGCCGAACAGGTCGTGCAGGACCTTGGCGACCGGGGCGAGGGCGTTGGTGGTGCAGCTGCCGTTGGAGACGACGATGTCGTCGGCGGTCAGGGTCTCATGGTTGACCTTGTAGACGATGGTCTTGTCGGCGTTGTCGGCCGGCGCGCTGACCAGCACGCGGCGGGCGCCGGCGGTCAGGTGGGCGGAGGCCTTGTCCTTGGACGTGAAGATGCCGGTGCATTCGAAGGCGATGTCGACGCCCAGCGCCTTGTGCGGCAGGTTGGCGGGGTCGCGCTCGGCGGTGACCTTGATCTTGCCCATGCCGACGTCGATCCAGTCCTCGCCGGTCGTCACCTTGCCCGGGAACCGGCCATGGACGCTGTCGTAGCGCAGCAGGTGGGCGTTGGTCTCGACCGGGCCGAGATCGTTGATGCCGACGACCTCGATATCCGTGCGGCCATGTTCGGCGATCGAGCGGAGAACGAGACGGCCGATACGGCCAAAGCCGTTGATGGCGACGCGGACGGTCATGGGGCAGTGCTCCTTGAGGGCGAGGGTCTTTGTTGGGCGCTTCAATGGGACCGGCGGGCGTTGGGATCAACCCCGCAGGCGTAACAAGACGTGATGGATTATG
>SDZP01000283.1 GCA_004144935.1 Caulobacteraceae bacterium
GCCGATCGCCTGGACGGCATTCTCATAGGGGGCGCCGAAGTCGCCTGATGCGATCAGGCCCCAGTGCGTTTCCTGCCGCGACTTGGCGCTGGCGATGCGGGAGTCGTCGGCGAAGAAGCGGCGTGTCTCGGGAAAGGATCTGACCTGGCCGTAAAAGCTTTCGAGGGCGTCCGGCAGGTCGTGTCGCAGCTGCGGTCCCAGCGAGCGGAGGACCTGAATGGCGGCGGCATCCAGCTTCATGAAATCGAGGCGGCGGGACAGTTGCGGATCGGCTGACATCGTTTGGCGTCCTGGTCTCGAGAGACATTCGCCGGCGACCCCGCCCAACGGCTCAGGTCGATCCCGGCGGCTTTGTAATGCGTAAGAAGAACCAAAGAACTGACACCCGAATAGACCGACATTCTGGTTTCCACCGCCTTGCAGCCGGTATCCGTAGAACTACGGAGCGTCAGCCATTTGTCCTGCCTGGTTTGAACGGCCGATCTTGCGCAACTGGCCTCTGCGTATTCTTGCGTTCATTGGTTCCTGCGTCTGACGCCGACGCTTCGGCGACCACGATCCTTTCATGGCCACGGCGTTGTGGGGGGCGCGTCGTCGCCTCTTCCAATTCGCCTCGAAACACCCCCATCCTCGCGCCAATCCCGGGGAGAATCCGCATGAGTTTCCTGACGCGCCGCAAGCCCATGGACGGTGGCTTCGTCGCCGAGCATCACAGGCTGAAGGCCACGCTCGGCTGGCCGCACCTGATCGCGCTCGGGGTCGGGGCCATCGTCGGCACCGGCATCTACACCCTGATCGGCGTCGGGGCCGGCCTGGCGGGTCCGGGCGTCATGCTCAGCTTCGCCATCGCCGGGGCCGTCTGCGCCTGCGCCGCCCTGGCCTATGCCGAGATGGCGACCATGATGCCGGCCGCCGGCAGCGCCTACACCTACAGCTACTCGGTGCTGGGCGAGGGCCTGGCCTGGATCGTCGGCTGGAGCCTGATCCTCGAATACACGGTCGTCTGCGGCGCGGTCGCCGCCGGCTGGGCCGGCCACGCGGCCGAGTTCGTCACCATCCCCGTCGATCCCCAGTGGATGGCGTCCACCTTCGCCCTCGACGGCAGCAAGCTGGTCTTCACCGGCGGCTTCAACCTGCTGGGCGCCTTCATCGCCCTGGCCGTCGCCGGCCTCCTGCTGATCGGCACCCGCGAGAGCGCCACGGTCAACATGGTGCTGGTGGTGGTCAAGCTGGCGGCGCTGGGCCTCTTCGTCTTCCTGGCCCTGCCGGCCTTCGACGCCAGCCACTTCACCCCCTTCATGCCCAATGGCTTCCAGGGCGTGAACGCCGACGGCGCCAAGGTCGGGGTGATGGCCGCCGCCTCGATCATCTTCTTCGCCTTCTACGGCTTCGACGCGGTCTCGACCGCCGCCGAGGAGACCAAGAATCCCGAGCGCAACCTGACCATCGGCATCGTCGGCTCGATGATCGCCTGCACCCTGATCTACATGATCGTCGCCGCCGCCGCGATCGGCGCGGTCCTGCCCGGGGTCTTTTCAAAGGCCGACGCGCCGCTGGTCTTCGTCATGGAGCAGCTGGGCCACGGCGGGGCCGCCAAGCTGGTCGCCGCCGCCGCCGTCATCGCCCTGCCGACGGTGATCATGGCCTTCATGTACGGCCAGAGCCGCATCTTCTTCGTCATGGCCCGCGATGGCCTGCTGCCGGTGGGCCTGGCCAAGGTCAGCAAGCGCGGCGCCCCCAGCTTCGTCACCCTGATCACCGGGGTGCTGGCCGCCCTGCTGGCCGGCATCCTGCCGCTGGGCGAGATCGCCGCCCTGGCCAACGCCGGCACCCTGGCCGCCTTCGTGGCGGTGCTGGTCTGCATGATGATCCTGCGGGTCAAGGCGCCGCACCTGAAGCGCATCTTCCGCACCCCGGTCTGGCCGGTGGTCGGGGTCTTCGGCGTGCTGGGTTGTCTCTACCTGTTCACCACCCTGCCCAACACCGCCATCATCGGCTTCTTCGTCTGGAACGCCATCGGAGTGGTTGTCTACCTGCTGTACGGCCGCCGCAAGAGCGCGCTGGCCCTGGCGGAAGGGCCTGGCGCGGCGCCCTGACCGCTACTGGGTCAGCGGGCAGCCGCAGGCCTGCCGGAGGAGCGCCTCATGCTCGAGGATACGCAGCTTGCCGCGGTTGTAGGCGACCATCCCGGCCGTCTTCAGCCGGTGGGCCAGCATGGTCACCGTGGTGCGCTGCACGGCCAGCATATGGGCCAGATCATCCTGGGTAATCACCAGCGCGTTCGCCTCGGCCCGATGGTCGAGCCTCAGCAACAGCCGCGCCAGCCGCTGGTCGATCCGGTGATGGGCGCTGCAGGCCAGCTCGTGGTGGGCCTGGGCCATTTCCTGGGCCAGCAGGCCGGCCAGCACCAGCCCGAGGCTCGGGCGTTCCGCCGCCAGCCGGCGCAGACGCGGGCCCTCGACCGCCAGGCCGACCACCTCGGTCAGGGCGGCGGCCCCGTGGGTGGTCTGTCCGCCTGACAGGACGGGGGCCAGACCCGCCGCGCCGCCCGGCCCGACCAGGCTGGCCAGCACCCCCTCGCCGTTGGGGAGACTGGCGGTGGCGCGGATCATCCCGGCGCGGGGAAACAGAACCAGGCCGGCGTCCTCGCCCTGGCGATACAGCACTTCGCCCCGCTTGAGCGTGCGCGATGCGCCCGCCGAGATCAGGGCGGCGAGATCGTCGGGCTCAAAGGCGGGGAGGCCGGATGCAGAGGGGTCGGCGGACAAGGGCGCAATCCGAAGAGGTTGATGGCCCTGTCGTCTATCGTCGGCGCCCCGACATTGTCGCCAACATGGGTTAAGTCAGCCGCCGCCCACCATGCTCTGGCTGATCCGGTAGGCCGCCGGCAGGATCAGCACCCCCAGCAGGCAGGGAAAGATGAACAGGATCAGCGGCACCATCAGCTTGGCCGGCAGGGCCATGGCCTTCTCCTCGGCCCGCAGCATCCGCTTGGATCGCATGTCGTCCGAGAAGACGGCGAGGGTCTCGCCGAGGCTGGTGCCCATCTCCTCGGCCTGGCGCAGCATGGTGGCCAGCGAGCGGGCCTCCTCGATGCCCAGCCGTTCGGCAAAGGCGGTCCAGGCCTCCTTGCGCGCCTTGCCGGCCCGCAGCTCCAGGGTCAGGAAACGCAGGTGGGCGGCCAGGTTGGGATAGCGGCGGCCCATCTCGTCGGCCACCCGGTGGACCCCGGCGTCCAGCGACAGCCCGGCCTCGACCGAGGCGACCAGCAGATCGAGCATGTCGGGGAACCCCTCCATGTACTCGAGCTCCATCTTCTTGCGCCGGCCCTTGATCACCTGGTCGGGGCCGAGGATGGCCGCGATGGCAAAGACCCCCGCCGCGGCGATGGCCGCCGGCCCGCCGATGCCGCTCAACGCCCAGGGCACGGTGAACAGGGTGGCGACGGTGGCGACGATCAGGCTGGCCCCCCGGGCCCCCAGATAGATCGCCACGGCCTCGCGATTGTACCAGCCCGCATGGATCAGCTTGGCGCGGATGTTGGAGATCTGGGCCGGGTCCTGGATGGCCATCTTCTCGCCCAGCCGCTTGACGCCGCGCATGACGCTGCTGTCGGCCTTGGCCTGGCCGGGACGGCTGCTGACGGTGTCGCCGGCCAGCCGCTGGCGCCGCTTGGCCCCGACCCGGGCCTCGCGCAACAGCATCATGCCGCCGCCGCCGACGCTCATGGCGATCAGCCCGGCCGCCGCATAGGTAAGAATCTGCTGGATGAGCACCGGGTCCATGTCAGATCCTCATGTCGATCATCTTGCGCATCACCATGTTGCCCAGGAACATCCAGACGCCGAACACGGCCAGGCCGATCTGCACCGGCCGCTCGCCGATGACGTCGCCGTAGAAGTGCGGGCTCATGACGCTGAGGATGGCCAGCACCCCGAACGGCGCGCTGGTCAGGATGATGGCGCTGGCCCGCCCCTCGGACGAGGCGGCCTTGATCTTCAGCCGCATCTTGTGGCGCTCGCGCACCGCCTTGGCGTTCATCTTCAACAGGCCGGTCAGGTTGCCGCCCGACTTCTCCTGCAGGCGGATGGTGGCGGCGAACAGGTCGACGTCCGGGTGGCGGCAGCGGTCGGCGATCCGGCCGATGGCCTGCTGCAGGGTGGCGCCATAGGCGATCTCGTCGCCGGCCATGCCGAACTCGCTGCCCAGCGGATCGGGCATCTCGCGGCCGACCAGGGCGATGGCGGTCGGCACCGGGTGGCCCGCCTCCAGGCTGCGGATGATGACCTCCAGCGCGTTGGGCAACTGCAGGCCGATGGCCTTGGCCCGGGCCCCGGCTTTGAACTTCAGGAAGAGCACCGGAACGATCACCGCCAGGGCCGGCCCGGCCCCCGCCGCGATCATCCAGTTCTTCGTCCACAGGAAGGCCACGGCGCTGACCAGCGCCCCGCCGAGCAGCACCATCGGCAGGTGCTTGCCCAGCTGCACATTGAGCCCCGAGCGGATGACCAGGTCGTTGAACCAGCCCAGGCCCCGCGCAACCTCGCCGTCGGCGGTCAGGCCCCGCTGCTTGCGCAGTTCGAGGACCAGCTGCTCGAGGCTGCCGCTCTTCTCGACCGTCGCCAGCCGCTTGTTGACCTTGCGCCGCGCCACCCCGACCCGCGCCAGCCCGGTCACCGCCTGCACGCCCGTGAAGACGGCGGCGAAGATGAGGATCAGGACGACCCATTTGGGATCGAAGGTCAGCTCAGGCATGGGCGCCTCTCATCCTTCCCCGTAGCGCGAAGCGCGTACGGGGGAGGGGGACCG
>SDZP01000284.1 GCA_004144935.1 Caulobacteraceae bacterium
GGTTCGCATGGTGTAAGGCTTGCAGGGCAGTGCTTCGCCCGTCCCGATTTGCTCCTGATACTAAGGCCCTGAATGTTCGGCTCTCTCTTCGGCGCCATGTCCAACGACATCGCCATCGACCTCGGCACCGCCAACACCCTGATCTATCAGAAGGGCAAGGGCATCGTTCTGAATGAGCCGTCGGTCGTGGCCCTGCGCAACATCGGCGGCCGCAAGAGCGTCCATGCCGTCGGCATCGAAGCCAAGCAGATGCTGGGCCGCACCCCCGGCCATATGGAAGCCATCCGCCCGATGCGCGACGGGGTCATCGCCGACTTCGAAGTCGCCGAGGAGATGATCAAGTACTTCATCCGCAAGGTTCACAACCGCAAGGGCTTCGTGAACCCCAAGGTCATCGTCTGCGTGCCCTCGGGCGCCACCGCCGTCGAACGCCGCGCCATCAACGACAGCTGCCTCAACGCCGGCGCCCGCCGCGTGGGCCTGATCGACGAGCCGATGGCCGCCGCCATCGGCGCCGGCTTGCCGATCCATGAGCCGACCGGCTCGATGGTCGTCGACATCGGCGGCGGCACCACCGAAGTCGCGGTGCTGTCGCTGTCGGGCATCGTCTATTCGCGCAGCGTGCGGGTCGGCGGCGACAAGATGGACGAAGCCATCATCAGCTACATGCGCCGCCACCATAACCTGCTGATCGGCGAGACCACCGCCGAGCGGATCAAGAAGGAAATCGGCACCGCCCGCTCGCCGGCCGACGGCGAGGGCCTGTCCATCGACGTCAAGGGCCGCGACCTGATGCAGGGCGTGCCGCGCGAAGTGCGCATCTCCGAGAAACAGGCCGCCGACGCCCTGGCCGAACCGGTCAACCAGATCGTCGAGGCCGTGAAGGTCGCCCTGGAAGCGACGCCGCCGGAACTGGCCAGCGACATCGCCGACAAGGGCATCATGCTGACCGGCGGCGGCGCCCTGCTGCGCGGCCTGGACGCCGAGATCCGCGACCACACCGGCCTGCCGGTCACCGTCGCCGACGACCCGCTGTCCTGCGTGGCGCTGGGCTGTGGCAAGGTTCTTGAACACCCCAAGTGGATGAAGGGCGTTCTCGAGAGCACGCTCGTCTAAACTTCTCGAATCGGGACCAAACTGGTTCCAGCGGGAACGCGACAGGCGGATGTGTGCGGTTCCGCCGCCGGTCGCGATCACAACGAAACATGTCTGGATCCGCCTTGCGGAACCAGGGGAGACATCGGGTGGCGTTCCGCCAGGACACGTTCGGCGATCTGAAGGTGCCTCTCGCCCTGACGGCGGCGGTCGCCCTGATCGTCTGTGTCATCATCGCCGCGGCTCTGATCGTCTCGGATCGTCGTGGCACCGTCGAGAATACCGCCCAGCAGGCCACGCAGTCGGCCGTCGACAATGTCGTGGCCCCGGTCGGCGACGTGGTCGCCCAGCCCGGACGCTGGATCAGCGGCGGCTTTTCCTGGCTGGGCAGCTATTTCAACGCCGCCGGTGAGAACCGCCGCCTGAAAGTCCAGCTGCAGGAAGCCCGCCGCATCGAGGATCGGGCCGGCGCCCTGGCGCTGGAGAACGCCCGCCTTCGCACCATGCTGGGCGTGCAGACCGAGCCGGCCATGCCGATGGTCACCGCACGCGTCGTCTTCGACGCCCGCGGCCCGTTTCGCCGGGCGCAACTGGCCAACGCGGGCGCCGACAAGGGGGTGGCCATCGGCTATCCGGTGATCAGCGAGCGCGGTGTCGTCGGCCGGGTCGTCGGCGTGTCGGGCAACGCCAGTCGCGTTCTGCTGCTGAAGGACGTCTCCTCGCGCACCCCGGTGATGATCGCCCGCAGCAACGCCCGCGCCATCCTGACCGGCGATGGCGGCGACAACCCCCGCCTCGACAATCTGCGCGGGCCCGATCCGGTCCAGGCCGGCGACCGCGTGCTGACCAGCGGCGACGGCGGGGTCTATCCGCGCGGCCTGCCGGTCGGCCGGGCGGTGAAGGGCCTGGATGGCAAGTGGCGGGTGGCGCTGGACAGCGACTCCACGCCGCTGGACTGGGTGCGGATCATCCAGTTCAAGGACTTCTCCCAGCTGACCGACGACAAGGCGCTGAACTCCGGCGTCATGCCCGGCGTCAAGACCGAGGACCCCGATGCCCTGGTGACCCGGACCATCCTGGCGCCCAAGCCGGCCGCCGCGACGCCGGCGACCAAGACCCAGCCACCCGCCGGCGCCCCGGCTCCGAAGGTCGCGTCGCCGCCCGCCGCCAAAACCACCACACCGCCTGCCGCGAAGACCACCACGCCGCCTGCCGCCAAGACCGCGACCCCGCAACCCAAGCCCGCCGCGGCGCCCGCGCCGAAGGCCGCGACCGCTCAGCCCAAGGCGGCCACGCCGCCCGCGCCCAAGCCCCCGGCCCAGAAGCCGGCGACGGCTCCCGGGGGCATGCCGTGAGTCTGCAGGCCGCCCGGCCGCTCGACCCTTGGCGCTGGATGGGTGCGCCCGCTTTGATCTGCCTGGCCGCCACCCTGCTGCTGGGGCTGCCGTTACGCCTGTTCGGGGCGCAGCTGCCCGAGCCGGTGTTCCCGATGATCTGCGTCTTCTCCTGGGCGGTCATCCGGCCGTCCATCCTGTCGCCGGTGGTCATCCTGCTGCTCGGCCTGGTGCTTGACGTGCTGTGGGGAACGCCCTTTGGCCTCTGGGGCCTGTCGATGCTGGTCGGCTACGGCCTGACCCTGGCCATGCGGGCGATGATGACCGGCCAGAGCCGGATGATGATGTGGGCCTGGTACGCGGGCGTCACCGGCGTCGTGCTGGTCGCCGGCTTCCTGTTCACCATGCTGCATTCGGGCGCCACGCCCAGCGTCATCGGACTCATCTGGCAACTTCTGGCCACAAGCCTGCTGTACCCCTTCGCCCACCGCCTGATCGACCGGTTCGACGACGCGGATGTGAGGTTCCGGTGAGCGAGCCGTCGATCTTCTTCAGCGAGGTCAATCGCCGCCAGGGCGACTTCAACCGGCGCGCCTTCCTGCTCGGCGGGATCACCGGCCTGGGCCTAACCGCGCTGGGGTCGCGGCTGGCCTATCTGCAGGTCATCGAGGCCCAGCGCTACCAGATGCTGGCCAGCTCAAACCAGTTCAACTTCATCATGGTGCCGCCGCCGCGCGGCCGGGTGCTGGACCGCAACGGGGTGGTCCTGGCCTCCAACCGCCCCAACTTCCGGCTGACCATCTACCGGGACGAAGACACCGACGTGGAGCAGGTAGTCAGCAACCTGTCCCAGCTGGTGCCGCTCGATCCGGCCAAGATCCCGCGGCTGATCAAGGACATCAAGCGCGCGCCCAAGAAGTCGCCGGTGCCGGTGATGGAGGATCTGAGCTGGGAACAGTTCACCCGCATCAATGTCCGCGCGCCGGAACTGCCGGGCGTTTCGGCCGACATGGCCGAGGTGCGGGTCTATCCCTATGGCGGCGCCTTCGCCCACGTCATCGGCTATGTCGCCAAGGTCAACGAGCGGGACATCAAGAAGGTCCGGGAGGCGGGCCAGACGCCCGACCCCCTGCTGTTCAATCCCGGCTTCCGGATCGGCCGCCAGGGGGTGGAGAAGGCCTTCGACCTCGAACTGCGCGGCAAGGCCGGCGGCAAGAAGGTCGAGGTCGACGCCAAGGGCCGGGTAGTGGCCGAGGACCCCGGCGGCGACCTGCCGGCGGTCCCGGGCGAGGAGATCCGGCTCACCCTCGACGTCGACGTGCAGCGGCGGGCCCTCGAGGTCTTCGGCGAGGAGAGCGGCGCGGCGGTGCTGATGGACTGCCGCACGGGCGACATCCTCTGCATGGCCTCGACCCCGTCGTTCGACGCCAATGGTTTCGTGCGCGGCCTGTCGGGGCCGGAGTACAGGGCGCTGGCCCAGTACGAGCGCAACCCGCTGCTCGACAAGGCGCTGTCGGGCACCTATCCGGCCGGCTCGACCTTCAAGCCGACGACCGCCCTGGCCTTCCTGGCCGCAGGCATCGACCCCAAGGAGCGGGTGGTCTGCACCGGGGGCTACCACTACGGCAACCGCACGTTCCGCTGCTGGAAGGCAGGCGGTCATGGCGCGCAGGACATGCACGACGCCATCAAGAACAGCTGCGACGTCTACTTCTACCACCTGTGCAACCGGGCCGGCATCGACCTGATCTCCGAGACCGCCAAGAAGCTCGGCTTCCAGCAGGAATTCGACATCGGCATCCCAGGCCAGAAGAAGGGGCTGATCCCCAGCAAGGCCTGGAAGAAGAAGGCCTTCGCCAAGAGCCCTAACGCCGACGCCCGCGTCTGGCACCTGGGCGAGACCCTGTCGGTGGCGATCGGGCAGGGGGCGGTGACCGTCAACGCCCTGCAGCTGTGCGTGGCCACCGCCCGCATCGCCAACGGCCGCAAGGCGCTGGAGCCGCGGCTGATCAAGTCGGTGGGCGGCAAGGAGCTGCCCTCGGGGGCGGCGGTGCCGGACCTGCCGATCCCCAAGGAACATCTCGACATCGTCCGCGCCGGCATGGCGGCGGTGGCCAACGACACCAGCGGCGGCGCCTATCGCCAGAGCCAGCTGGGCCTTGGCGACGTGCTGATGGCCGGCAAGACCGGCACCGCCCAGTCGCGGGACTACAAGGCCGGAGAGTCGCGCAAGAACGCCGGACTGGCCTGGTCGAAGAAGGACCACAACCTGTTCATCGCCTTCGCCCCGGTGGACAACCCGCGCTACGCCTTGTCGGTCATCGTCCAGCACGGCGGCGTCAGCGGGGCCCTGGCGG
>SDZP01000285.1 GCA_004144935.1 Caulobacteraceae bacterium
GATGTAAAGCGCCCGCCCGACCAGCTTCATCTCCTCGCCCAGCGTCGCCATGGCCCGCACCTCGTCCAGCCGCTTGGGGTCCGGCTCGGTCTTGAACACCGTCACCAGGTACCGGCTCGGCGTCGCCTTGGCGAAATCCGGAAACGGGCTCGCCTCGATCATCGCCGTCCACTCGGCCGGTGTCCGCAGGATCCAGTCGCTCTTCAGCCCCAGCGCCTTCGCCGCCGCGGCCTCCAGCCTCGCCTCCAGTTCGGCCGGCTTTCCCGTCCCCTCGAACACCAGGTTGCCGCTGGCGATGTAGCTCTTCACCGCTGTGAAGCCCTCGTCCTCGACCAGCTTGCGAAGGTCGGCGATCGCCACCTTGCCGGTCCCGCCGACGTTGATGGCCCGGAGCAATGCGATGATCTTGGACATGGGCTCAGCCTATCGGCCGGCTATCCTCATCGCCACCCCAACCACCGACTGTCCTCGCGAATTCGGGGACCCATCCACAGGCGGGGCGCGCAATCCGTCGGCGCCTGGCTGTGAACCGTCAGTGCGGGGAGCCGGCGTCGTATGGGTCCCCGCATTCGCGAGGACAATCGGGAGGGCGAGCCATCCGATCAAACCTCCGCGCGGCGCCGCGACGTCAATCTTTCCACCGCCGACCAGAGGCCTACAGTGCCGCCAACAGGCGCCCGGCAGAGGCGCCCCGAGGACACTTCAGGAGCTTCCCCATGGACGGCGACACCCATGCCCAGCCGCAATCGGCGCTGACCGGCCTCGACCTCGACCTGGCCTTAGGTGAGGCGCACATTCCCAGCCTGATGGTCGCCCTGGTCCACCTCACCGGAAACACCGACCATCTGACCGAGGCCCGCCGGCCGGTCTACGACGTGCTCGGCGATGGCCAGGGCGGGCTCTCGGACGCCGACGCCCAGGCCATCCGCGATCTGGCCCGCCAGGCCCTGACCGACTTCGCGGGCGGCAAGCCCCTGCCGCCGCAGCCGACGCCTGAGCAGATCCGCTTCATGATGGACTATGTCGCCGGCGCCGAAATTCCCGAGCGCTACGGTCCGATGTTGACCGAACAGCTGAGCCTCGACGGGGCGGACGCCGACCGGCCCGCCTGGACCCCGCAGGAAAAGCAGGCCGCCGCCGATCTCAAGGTGATCATCATCGGGGCCGGCATGTCGGGCCTGTTGACCGCCATCCGCCTGCAGCAGGCCGGCATCGGCTTCACCATCCTCGACAAGAACCCCGACGTCGGCGGCACCTGGCTGGAGAACAGCTATCCCGGCTGCCGGGTCGACACCCCAAACCACCTCTATTCGCTCAGCTTCGAGCCCAACCACGACTGGCCCCAGCGCTACTCCACCCAGGACGTCCTGCTGAACTACTTCCAGCGCCTGGCCGACAAGTACGGCCTGCGCGAGCACATCCAGTTCGGGGCCGAGGTCGCCGAGGCCCGCTACGACGAAGCCGCCTCCAGCTGGACGGTGACCGCCAGGGACGGCCGGACCTTCTCCGGCAATGCGGTGATCAGCGCCGTCGGCCAGTTGAACCAGCCCAACTTCCCCAACATCCCGGGCCGCGAGCTGTTCGAGGGCCAGAGCTTTCACTCCGCCCGCTGGGACCACTCGGTCGAGCTGAAAGGCAGGAAGGTGGCCGTCATCGGCACCGGCGCCAGCGCCTTCCAGTTCGTGCCGAAGATCGCTCCGGAGGCCGGCGAGGTCACCGTCTTCCAGCGCTCGCCGCCTTGGCTCGCGCCCACCGAGGACTATCACGAGACGGTCGGGGAGGGGAAAAAGGCCCTGCTCGAGCACGTGCCCTTCTACGACAAATGGTACCGCTTCTACCTGTTCTGGACGATGACCGACGGGGTCTACGAAGCCGTCAAGACCGACCCGGCCTGGAACGGTCCGGCCGGCACCATCAGCGAGGCCAGCGCCGGCCTGCGCGAACTGCTGGTCATGAAGATCGGCGAACAGACCGGCGGCGACGCGGCCCTGTTCGAGGCCGTCACCCCGCAATACCCGTTCGGCGGCAAGCGCGCCCTGCGCGACAACGGCGTCTGGATCGAGGCCCTGCGCCGGCCGAACGTCACCCTGGTCACCCAGCCGGTCACCGCCGTCACGGCCAAGGGCGTCGTCACCGCCGACGGGGCCGAACATGCCGCCGACGTGCTGATCTACGGCACCGGCTTCAAGGCCAGTTCCTTCCTCACCCCGATGACCGTGGTCGGCAAGGGCGGCGTCTCGCTGCACGACGCCTGGGACGGCGACGCCCGCGCCTATCTGGGCATGACGGCGCCCGGCTTCCCCAACTTCTTCATGCTCTACGGCCCCAACACCAACATCGTCGTCAACGGCTCGATCATCTTCTTCTCGGAAGCCTCGGTCCGCTACGTCGTCGAGGCCCTGCGGTTGATGGTCGACCGGGGCGCGAAAGCCATCGAGGTCAAGGCCGACGTCCACGACGCCTTCAATGCCAAGGTCGACGAGGCCAACGCCCAGATGGCCTGGGGCGTCGAGGGCGTCTCCAGCTGGTACAAGAACGCCAAGGGCCGGGTCAGCCAGAACTGGCCCTTCCCGCTGGTCGACTACTGGGAAGCCACGCGAAGCCCCAAGGTCGAGGACTTCGAGCTGAGCTAGGTCCTCCCCCCTGGCAGGGTTATTCCCTTGGAGGCCAATCCCCGCCAGCGTGATGTCCGATGGGTCGCGCGCGGTCCCCCTCCCCCGATGGGGGAGGACCTGTTAGCCTCTCCCCATAACAACCGCCGGGGAGGGCGAGATGACGTTTCAGGGACAATCGGTGTTCGAGTCCGTTTTGGCGCCGGCGCTGGCGCTGGTGATCTGGTCGCTGCTGGTCTGGCTGTGGATGTACGCCACCCGCCTGCCGGCCATGAGCAAGGCCAGGCTCGACCCGCAGGACGCCCGCTTCCCGGGCAGCCTCGACGTGCTGCCGGACGGGGTCCGCCAGGTGGCCAACAACTACAACCACCTGATGGAACAGCCGACGATCTTCTATGCGCTGGCCTTCATCACCTATCTCGCCGGTCTGCAGTCGCCGTTTACCGCCGGCCTGGCCTGGGGCTACGTGGCCCTGCGCATCGTCCACAGCCTGATCCAGAACACCGTCAACCGCGTGCCGCTGCGCTTCCTGGCCTTCAGCCTGTCGACGATCCTGCTGATGGTCTGGGCGGGGTGCGTCGCGCTGGATGCGTTTGCCTAGAAGTCCAATGCTACCGATCATCCCGACGAAAGTCGGGATCCACCCGCCGCGCCGATTGTCGGTGACCTGGACCCGTGGACCCCGACTTTCGTCGGGGTGATCGGCGATCCTGGGTCAGTCCTCGTTCGCCCAGCTCTTCAACAGCTGATGCGCGATCGCCAGCGGCGGCGGGCAGAACAGCCCCTCCAGCTTGCCGGCCAGCAGGTCGCGCGCCTCCTGCCTGGTGAACCAGCGCACCGCCTCCAGCTCCGTCTGGTCCGGCGTCGCCTCGTCCGAATCCACCTCGGCGATCAGCCCGATCATCAGCGAGGACGGATAGGGCCAGGGCTGCGTCGAGTGATAGCGCACCGACACCGCGTTCAGCCCCGCCTCCTCCTTCAGCTCCCGCGCGCAGCACTCCTCGATGCTCTCGCCCGGCTCCAGGAAGCCGGCCAGGGCCGAGAACATGCCCTTGGGCCAGATCGCCTGCCGCCCCATCAGGCAGCGGCCCTCATAGGTCGCCAGCATGATCGACACCGGGTCGGTGCGCGGGAAGTGCTCGGTCTTGCAGGCCGGGCAGGCGCGCTTCCAGCCGCCGTCCGACGGCGCGCTCTGCTCGCCGCAGTTGGCGCAGTGGCGATGCTTGCGCCGCCATTCGAACATGCCCTTGGCGGTGGCGGCGATGGCCGCCTCCGTCCCCGGCAGGATCATCGCCAAGGCGCGCAGGTCTTGGAATTTGCCCAGCCCCTGCAGCGGCCCCTCGGCCGGATCGGCGCCGCCCTCCAAGTCCAGGGCGAAGACGGCCGTGTCCTTCCACAGCCCCAGGAACAGCAGCCGCTCCCAGCCGGGCGACAGGTCCTGGGCCATGGCGGCGGGGATGTAGCTGAGCTGGGTCTTGCCGTCCCGCGCCTCGACCAGCGGCTGGCCGTTCCACAGGGCCACGGCCAGGGCGCTGGACTCGGCCAGCTTCTCCTCCAGCCAGGCGGCGTCCGACCGTCGCTCGCTGGCGCGGTCCAGGGGGTTGCCGGTGAAGACGTTGGTGATGGCTGAAAGAGGCATGCCGTCTTTTGGCATTCCTCGCACCGAGTCCGCCAGACCTTCCCTTCTCCCCTTGGGGGAGAAGGTGTCGGCGAAGCCGACGGATGAGGGGTCGCACCGGCCTGTCCAAGGGCCGGCAGCCGCCTGAACCGCAGCGTCAGAGAGCCGCTCGACCCCTCATCCGACCCCTTCGGGGCCACCTTCTCCCCCAGGAGGGAGAAGGAAGCGTCTTGCGTTGCCGCCTTCGGATCGCGATATAGGCCTCGGAGATCGGCGATGGGCGGAGTCCTCGCCAACCTGGTCAGGGCCGGAAGGCAGCAGCCACAACGAGATTTGCTCCGGGTCGTCGTCCGGTCTCCACCTCTCCCGCTTCGTGATCGCCAACCGCTCGCCCGCCCTTTCGGCGCGCGCCCGCGATGACGTAGAGTGGCCCTTGAAGAAGATTCCCCGGCCCCTCGCGCCGGCCCGCCGAAGGCCTCGATGTCCGACACCGCACCGCCCTGGGATGA
>SDZP01000286.1 GCA_004144935.1 Caulobacteraceae bacterium
AGGAAGGCCGCGCCCTGCTCATGGAGGCCATCGGCCTGCTTGAGGCCGCCCTGGCCGAGCCCACGGACGACGCCTGGCTGGAGGCTATCTACAGCACCTCCTCGGTGATCATCGACGTCTGCCCGCCCGATCTGACGGCCCTGGGCAAGGCGGCCTGGAGCCTCTGCGACCTGACCGACCGACAGCGCAAGAACGAACGGCTGGAGGTCCCGCCGATCGCCGTCCACGTCGCCGCCATCCGCACCCTCAGCCAAGACAATCTCGCGCCGGAGGCCGCCGCGCCCCTGCTTGCGGGCCTGGAAGCGCTGCTGGCGCGGGAAGTCGCCAAGGGCGGCTGAAAACGCGCTTGCCTGACGCGGCGTGATATTCCGATAAGGTCGTTCCCAACAAATGTTTGGGAGACCGCCATGGCCATTCGCACCCGTTTCACCGAGCTGTTCGGCGTCGAGCACCCCATCGCCCAGGGCGGCATGCAGTGGGTCGGCAAGGCCGAGCTGGTCGCCGCCGTCGCCAACGCCGGGGCGCTGGGCTTCATCACCGCCCTGACCCAGCCGACGCCGGAAGACCTGGCCAAGGAAATCCAGCGCACCAAGGATCTGACCGACAAGCCGTTCGGCGTGAACCTGACCATCCTGCCGGCCATCAAGCCGCCGCCCTACGCCGAATACCGCGCCGCCATCATCGAGAGCGGCATCACCATGGTCGAGACCGCCGGCTACAAGCCGCAGGAGCATGTCGACCACTTCAAGCAGCACGGCATCAAGGTCATCCATAAATGCACCGCCGTCCGCCACGCCCTGTCGGCCGAGCGGATGGGTGTCGACGCCATTTCCATCGACGGTTTCGAATGCGCCGGTCACCCCGGTGAAGACGACATCCCCGGCCTGATCCTGATCCCCGCCGCCGCCAACAAGGTGAAGATCCCGATGCTGGCCTCGGGCGGCTTCGGCGACGCGCGCGGCCTGGTCGCGGCCCTGGCGCTGGGCGCCGACGGCATCAACATGGGCACCCGCTTCTGCGTCACCAAGGAGGCCCCCATCCCCGAGAGCTTCAAGGTGCAGATGGTCGCCAACGACGAGCGCCAGACCGACCTGATCTTCCGCACCCTGCACAATACCGCCCGCGTCATGCGCAACCAGGTCAGCCAGGAGGTGGTCCAGATCGAGCGGGCCGGCGGCGCCAAGTTCGAGGACGTCCAGCACCTGGTCGCCGGCACTCGCGGCCGCGACGCGCTCGCCAACGGCGACACCGACGGCGGCATCTGGTCGGCCGGCATGGTCCAGGGGATCATCGACGACATCCCCAGCTGCAAGGACCTCATCGACCGCATCATCAGCGAGGCCGAGGACCTGATCCGCGGCCGCCTGGAGAGCATGGTCTCGAGCCCACGGCTGGTGGCTGCGGAATAGAGACATCATCTGACGGCGGACAGTATAGGCGCTCGTTAACGGCTGTAGACATCTGCGACAGCGTCGTGAAATTTAGATGACACGGGCTCAGGACGCCGCCTGATTGGTCTCGCGTTAGTTTTGCGCCGTCAGACCTCCACGTCAGTGGAGGTCTGTGTATGTTAAAGCTGCGCGCAACCGTCCGCCACGCCTATGCGGCGGCGGGCTTGCGCCTGAACAGGTCGGCCCACAGGTAGCGCGCCGCATCCGCCACGTCGCCCAGCCGATCGCCCAGCGTCGCCAGCACCGGCCGTTGCCGCGGCAGGCAGGCTTCCAGTTCGGCGATCAGGTCCCCGGCAGGCCCGTCGTTGAGGAAATGGTTGCCGCCCGGCACGCGGCGGAAGCGCATTGGCCGCAGGGTGCGCAGCTCCTTGACCAGCTTTTCGGCCGTCTCGATCGGGGCGAAGTCGTCGAGGTCGCCGTGGATCAGATGGATCGGCACGCTGATCCGCTCCAGCGCCTGGCGCATATGGACCAGCTGGCCCGGCTGGCCGGCGACCTCCAGCACGGCGTTGCGCAGGTCGCGCGGCACCGGCAGGAAGCGCAGCAGCACCTGGCCCAGCTTGACCAGCATGCGGGCGGTCGGGCCCGGATCGCCGAGATAGCCGCTCAGCAGCACCAGCCCGGCCAGGCCCTTCGGCCGGCGCGCGGCCATCAGGCTGGTGATGGCCGCGCCATAGGATTGGCCAACCAGCAGCAGGCGCTGGCCCGGGGCGACGCTCAGCAGCGGCATCAGGGCCTCGGCCTGCACACGGATGTCGCCGACGTACTCGACCGGCTGGCTGCCGGCGTAACCGGGCCGGTCGACGACGACCATCTCCCGGTCGCTCGGCAGTTCGGCCAGCACCGGTGCCCAGTATTCGGCCCAGCTGGGCGCGCCGGTGACGACGACGATCTTCCAGGGGGCGGGCTTTTCGCGCGGGGTGGTCAGGGCCGACAGGGTCCAGCCGTGGTCGCCGCCGCAGGGCAGGGTGATGCGCTTGACGACGCTCTCCGCATAGAGCTCGGCCGTCGGCACATGCTCGAAACGGCCGGCAAGCCCGCTCTCGACGCAGGCCCAGCCCAGTTCCAGCACACCCTTGGGGCGTTTACGCGCCACGATCCGTCTCCTGTTTCAGACCCGCTTGACCAGCGGGAGTTCAACGCCGCGATGACCGGAGGGTTCGCTGAAAACCGCCCGCGGTCACCGATCTTTTTCGTAATGTGGCGGATCGGTCCTGAACCAGGGTTGAACGGGTCGTGGGGCGGTCATTCAAAGACGGCGGGCACGGCCGCTTTCTGTCGGCGGACGTGGGCGATGGTGCCGAGCAGCAGGGTCACGAACACCGCGTAGCCGATCAGGTTGAGCCCTGTGGAATAGACCAGGCTGGTGATCTTCATCTGCGCCCAGAAGGCCAGATGCAGCAGAACACAAAGGCCCTGGAAGCCGGCCAACCACATCGTCCACCATCGGTCAGCCAGCAGGGCCAGGGCTACGAACAGTGCGAAGGCGACAATATCCAGCCACATGATGCCGAACTGGACGTCGTTCCAGCGCCGATCCGGCATGATGAAGGTCAGGACGTTGCTGACCAGCAGAAACAGGCCAGCCACCCGCTCGGGACCTCCGCCGCGCCACATGGCGAAGCCGCAGACCAGAAAGGCGGTCGCGAAGTTGGCGATGAACCAGAGCGGCAATTCCACGAAAAAGGGTCCCGCGTGAACGGGACCCTTTCTGGCGCCAATCGCAGGCCGTGCCAATCTGACGTGGATCAGGCGGCCTTCACTTCCGTCAGGTAGACTCCGGCCGGCTGCGGCGCTGCAGTCTGATAGACGCCAGTCGGCGGCGGCGTCGTCGGTTTGTCGTTGCCGGTGCCGGTGGCATACCGCTTCAGCCCCAACTGCTCCTGGGCCACCGCCAGCGCCTTGTGCGTGTCGATGATGGTGCGGCGGGCGCGGGTCAGGTGGGCCAGGGTCTCGGTGGCCCCTTCGAAGGCCTCCTGGGCGTAGAGGACCGAGAGATTGGCCTCCTTGCGGGCCGTCGGCATGGTCATGGCCAGGCCGGCCACGGCCGCCAGGGCGATATCCAGGGCGTCCTCGGCTTCGAAGAGTTGCTTGGAAACCGCGTCGGCAGCGGCGCGTCGTTGATGCAGCATAGTCGCCTCCCTTGTCGCCCCCCCTCGGGGCGCGTTGTGAATTCCGGGCGATCCGCCCGGATCACCTCAGGGGCGGATCAGTTGTTGCAGGGCCACCAGGCCGGACAGGGCGCCGCCGAAGGTCATCGCCGCGATCACCATGATCAGGACGATCAGCCCCAGCCGCTGGACCGGGCCTAGCGTGTTGAGCTGTCCTCCGACTCCGGCGGGTAGAAGTCCCCATCCATCACCGCGAAGGCCGCGCAGAGGATTTCCCGCAGCACCATCTCGGGCGGCAGCCAGCGGGACTGCTTGCGCACCGCCGAGATCAGCTCTGGCGTGGCGGCCGCCATGGCCGGGCTGGAGGAGAGGCTGACGAGCTGTCGCTCCAGCTGCTCCCAGGTCCACACCGGCAGCGGCGTCCCCGTCTGCGGGCCGCGCTGGAACGAGGCTTCGAAGCGGTCCACTTCCTGCTTCATCCACAGGGCCTGGCTCAGGCCGGGGGTGGCGATGCTGGTGTGGTGGTCGTTGGCGGGGGTCATGGTCGGCTCCGGTTTGTGGAGCCGAGGTTGTGGCGCCGGCCGGGTCGTTCGCCATGACGTCCGTCATGCCTGACATGTCGTGTGTCATGCGGTCTTCCGCCGCCAGCAGCATGCGGGCGGCAGCCCGGCGGTCATCGACGCCCAGCCGTTCCAGGGCGTTGCGCACGTGGTTGGCCACGGTGTGGTTTGACAGGCCCAGCTGCTTGCCGATTTCCTTGCCGGTCAGGTGCTGTCCGACCAGGCGCAGGATCTCGCGCTCGCGCCCGGTCAGGCGCTCGAGCTTGCCGTCTCTTTGATCCTCGATCCCGTCCATCTGAATAACCTGACGTTCTCCGGTTCGGGGCGCTGGTCCACCGCAGGTTCGCTACCGGCCCCCATTTACCCCTGGCTGTAAGCATAACGCAGTTCTGGCTGAGGCCTAGAATGATCTTTCTAGACCGCGCCGCTAGATCATGGGTTCCTTCGCCGCTCCCTCGGTGAGACGCAAGCTCAAGGAGCCTCCCATGGCCGCCGCCAAGAAGACCAAGACTGCCAAGACCGCCGCGCCGGAAGCCGGCCCCGACCTCGACATCGCCCGCAAGATCTGGCTGGCCGGCGTCGGCGCCTACGGGACCAAGCAGTCGAAGGAGCGCCGCGCCGCCCTCGAAGACCGCATCGGCAAGGTCCGCAAGTCGCTGACCGAAACCTTCGCTCCCTACAACCTCGCCGCCCTCGGAGAGGCCGTTCAGGCCCTGGCCGCCCAGGTCGAAGCCCTGACCGGCGAAGTGGCCGCCCTCAAGGCTGAGAAGGCCAGCAGGAAGACCGCCGCCGCCAAGACCGACGCAGCGGCCTAGAGTCTTCCGGCGGACGCGCCTGATCCAGTCTCCTCCCCCCAGGGGTCAGGTCGCCAGCCCCGCCGCCGGAAGCATGACCTGGGCCGCCGCCCGAGCCACCAGCTCGCGCGGCGGTCCAGTGTCGCCCCGCAGGGTGAGGGCGATGGCGTGGAAGACGATGCCCGTGGCCATCTGGCCCGCCAGCCCGTCCCGCGCCCGGGAATCGGCCTTGATCGCCTCCGCCCGGTGCAGGCGTTTCAGCACATCCTCCAGCCCCGAAACCAGGCCCGTCATCACCCGCCTGGCCGCCGCCGCCGCCGCCTCGTTTCCGAGGGCCAGGGCCGGTTCGCGCCAGAAGAAGCGGGCGTCCCAGGCCTCCTCGACCAGGATATGGACATGGGTCCACAGGGTTTCGACATCGGGATGGGCGGCGCAGGCCTCGCGCATGGCCTCCAGCACCATCTCGACCTCGGCGGCGTGCATCGCCATCAGCTCGGCCAGGATCTGGGGCTTGCCCTTGAAGTGGTAGTAGAGGTGGCCGGCGCTCATGTTCAGGGCCGAGGCGATATCGACCGCCGACAGCGGCCCAACGCCCTCGGCGTTGAACAGCTCGCGGGCGGCTTCGAGGATGCGGTCGCGCGTCTTCACCCAAAAGTTCCCCCGGTTGACTTCGCGTCCGGTCCGTCCAGCATAGGCCCGGAAGGCGCAGCCGGGCGAGAACGATCTGGCGCGCGGGAGGAGCAACAGATGAGCAAGCCCGGAATCCGGCTCGACGCCGGCGGGGCCGCCGACAACTCGGGCGGCCTGAACCCCATCGTCGGGGTGGCGCGGGAGGACCTGATCGGCGCGGTCGGGGTGCTGCTGCGCGAAACGGCCGGCCGGCCGGTGAAAACCATCAAGCATGTCGCCAGGTTCAACGGCGAGCTGGTCAAGATCCTGACCGGCAAGTCGGAGCTGGAGGCCGCGGCCAAGGACAAGCGGTTCGCCGACCCGGCCTGGCGCTACAACCCGCTCTACAAGGGCGCCATGCAGTACTACCTGGCGGTCCAGAAGGGCGTCGCCGGCTGGATCGACGACGTCGAGTTCGACGAGCTGGAGCGGGCCCGCGCCAACTTCGTCACCGGCATGATCCTGGACAGCCTGTCGCCGTCCAACAGCCTGGTCGGCAATCCCTCGGCCATGAAGCGGGCCTACGACACCGGCGGCGGCTCCCTGCTCAAGGGGCTGAAGAACGCCTACGACGACATGACCAAGAACGACGGCATCGTCAGCCAGGTCGACAAGCGGCCCTTCAAGGTCGGCGACAACGTCGCCAACAGCCCAGGCGCGGTTCTCCACCGCACCGAGATGATGGAGCTGATCCAGTACAGTCCGACCACCGACGAGGTGCATCAGACGCCGCTGCTGATCATCCCGCCGCAGATCAACAAGGCCTACGTCAACGACCTGTCGCCCGACAAGTCCATGGTCCGCTGGCTGACCAGCCAGGGGATCCAGGTGTTCCTGGTCAGCTGGCGCAACCCGACCAGGGAGCACGCAGACTGGGGCCTCGGCGACTATGTCGACAGCCTGATCGAGGCCACCGACGTCGTCACCAAGGTCACCGGCAGCAAGACGATCAACGTCTCGGGGGCCTCCTCGGGCGGCATCACCACCGCCACCCTGCTGTCCAAGCTGCAGGCCAGGGGCGATAGTCGCATCGGCGCCGTCTCCCTCATGGTCTGTGTGCTCGATCCCGACGCCGGCGACAGCGAGGCGGGGGCCCTGGTCTCGTCGCACGGCATCCAGATGGCCCGCCAACGCTCGGCCAAGAAGGGCATCCTAGAGGGCTCGTCCCTGTCGCGCACCTTCGCCTGGCTGCGGCCGAACGACCTGGTCTGGAACTATGTCATCAACAACTACCTGCATGGCGACGACCCGCCGCCGTTCGACGTGCTGTTCTGGAACAACGACAGCACCAACCTGACCGCCACCCTGCACAGCGACTATCTGTCGGTCTATGAGCACCAGCCGTTCCGAAACCACGGCGCGGTCGAACTGGCCGGGCACAAGGTCGATCTGTCGGCGGTCAAGAACGACGTCTTCGTGGTCGCCGGGGTCACCGACCACATCACCCCCTGGAAGGCCTGCTACCGCCTGACCCAGCTGATCGGCTCGCCGAACGTCGACTTCGTCCTCAGCCAGGCCGGCCACATCCAGGCCCTGCTGAACCCGCCCGGCAATCCAAAGGCCAAATACTTCCACAGCAGCGAACGCCCGGGCCCGTCGATCGACGCCTGGATGAACGGCCAGGCAGAGGAAAAGGCCGGGTCATGGTGGCCGTTCTGGACGCAGTGGCTGGGCGAGCGCTCGGGGGCCAAAAAGGCGGCGCCGAAGACACTGGGGTCAAAGAAATACAAGCCGATGGAGCCCGCCCCGGGCCTCTATGCGTTCGATTAGTGCACTGCACAAAAAGGATACCCCAGTGACCGACAGAGTGACCGCCACCCCCAAGACCCCCGAGCCGGAGTTCTCCCTCCGCAAGGCGGGCGGCCGCACCCTGCGGGTCGCGGTCTGGAAGGCGCGGGGGCCGAGGTCCGGCCACGCCCGCCCGCTGCTGTTCTTCAACGGCATCGGCGCCAACATCGAACTGATCAGCCCGCTGGCCGACTGGTTCCCAGACCGCGACCTGATCACCTTCGACATGCCCGGCATCGGCGGCTCGCCCAAGGCGGCCGTGCCCTACCGCCCCTGGACCATGGCCTGGACGGCCGCCAAGCTGCTCGACCAGCTGGGCTACGACAAGGTCGATGTCATGGGGGTCAGCTGGGGCGGCGGCTTGGCGCAACAGTTCGCCTTCCAGCATCCCAAACGGGTCGGCCGGCTCGTGCTCGCGGCCACCTCGGCCGGTGTCATCATGGTGCCGGGCGACATCAAGTCGCTCAGCAAGATGGCCGATCCCAAGCGCTACGTGGACCCCGAGTTCATGCGCAAGAACTTCGAGGCCCTCTACGGCGGCGAAACCAGCGGCGCCGACGGCCACATCGGCCGCATCAGCCCGCCCAGCCGGGCCGGCTACCTCTACCAGTTGGTCGCCATGAGCGGCTGGACCAGCGTCCCCTTCCTGTCCTTCGTCAAGGCCCCGACCCTGGTGATGATGGGCGACGCCGACAAGATCGTCCCCTTGGTCAACGGCAAGTTCCTCACCGCCCTGCTGCCCAACGCCCGGCTGGAGGTTGTCAAGGACGGCGGCCACCTGTTCCTGGTGTCGAAGGCGAGCGTCAGCGCGCCCCTGATCCGGGAATTCCTGGATGAGGAACGGGTGAAGGTCCCGCGCAAGAAGGCAGCCTAGAAGCAGGTTTCCTTCTCCCCTTGGGGGAGAAGGTGTCGGCGAAGCCGACGGATGAGGGGTCGCGCCGGACCTTGCCGCTCGCGACCTTGGCCTCGCCAATCCCTGTCCGCCGGTGCGACCCCCC
>SDZP01000019.1 GCA_004144935.1 Caulobacteraceae bacterium
ATCACATGGCGTCGCTGGGCGGCGAGTGCGACTTCGTCAACGAGGTGGCGCTGTTCTATCCGCTGCGGGTGATCATGGAGATCCTCGGCGTGCCGCCCGAGGACGAGCCGCGCATGCTGCGCCTGACCCAGGAGCTGTTCGGGGCGCAGGACCCGGAGCTCAACCGCGAGCGAAAGGAGAGCATGGACGTCGGCGACGCCATGCAGATGATGCAGGGCGTCATCGCCGACTTCTTCATGTATTTCAAAGGCATCACCGACGCCCGCAAGGCAGATCCGCAAGGCGACGTGGCCAGCGTCATCGCCAATGCCCAGATCGACGGCCAGCCGATCAACGACTTCGAGGCGATGAGCTACTACGTCATCGTCGCCACCGCCGGCCATGACACCACCTCCTCCTCGACGGCGGCGGCGATCTGGGGCCTGGCGGCCAATCCGGACGAGTTCGCCAAGGTCAAGGCCGATCCCTCGCTGATCCCCGGCCTGGTCGACGAGGCGATCCGCTGGATGACGCCGGTGAAGCACTTCATGCGCTCGGCCACCGAAGACGCCGAAATCGCCGGCCAGAAGATCGCCAAGGGCGACTGGCTGTGGCTGGCCTATCCGTCCGGCAACCGAGACGAGGCGGTGTTCAGCGATCCGGACGCCTTCAAGGTCGACCGCAAGGAGGGCAAGCACCTGGCCTTCGGCTACGGCGCCCACCTGTGCCTTGGCCAGCATCTGGCCAAGATGGAAATGCGCATCCTGTTTGAGGAACTGCTGCCGCGGCTGAAGAGCCTGGAGCTGAACGGCGAGCCCAAGCTGGCGCAGGCGAATTTCGTCGGCGGGCCGAAGACCCTGCCGATCAAGTACGAGATCGTCTGACCGTATTCCGGTCCAGGAGCGAAACGAAAAACGGCCCCTGGATCGCTCCAGGGGCCGTCTTCCGTCAGGCTTGCGGCCTGATTAGTTGGGCTTCGCCGCTTCAGCGGTGTCGGACACCGCATCGCCGGCGGCCGAGACGTCTTCGCCGGCGCCCTTGACGGTGTTGCAGGCGGTGGTGGTCACGGCGGTCGCGGCCAGGGCGGCGGTCATGGCGGCCAGAACGATCAGCTTACGCATTACGGATATCTCCTGTAGGTCGCCCCCCAAAAGCAGGGCTGGTGAACTTGCCAACAACGAACGTCAGGCCGCGCCCGGAGTTCCGCCGCCGATGTCGAAGATCTGAACTAATCCACAGATTCCGGCGTGGGGAACATAAGGGTCACAGTCAGGCCGCCGTCGGGGTTGACCGCCATCGCCGTCCGGCCGCGAAGCTGCCTTGAAAAGGCGGTCATCAGGGTGCGTCCGACGCCCTTGGCTTCCAGCGTTTCCAGGGGTGGGCGTAGACCGCCGCCGTCGTCGGAAATGCTCAATGTGGCTTCCGGCCCCTCGACCTTGAAGTCGACGGTCAGCGCCCCGCCATGGTCGGCCAGCCCGTGCTTCTGGGCGTTGGTGATAGCCTCGACGGCGAACAGCGCCACCGGGGCCAGCTTGTCCGGATCGATGATCAGCGGATCGGCCCGCACCTCGACCCTGACCGTGCCGTTGGCGGTCTCGGTCATCATCAGCTGGGCGGTCAGCTCCTCGAGGAAGGGGCGCAGGTCGGCGTGACGCAGGTCACTGCCCTGGTAGAGGGCGCGGTAGATCAGGGCCAGGGCGGTGATCCGCTGGCGGGTGTCGTTGATTGCCTGCCGGGCGCCCGGATCGGTCAGCGCCCGTTCCTGCATCGACAGCAGCGAGGAGATGACCTGCAGGTTGTTCTTCACCCGGTGGTGGATCTCGCGCAGCAGGTCATCCTTCTGCGTCAGGTTGTCCTGCAGGGTGGTGTCGCGGGCGACGATGGCGGCGGCCATCTGGTCGAGGGTCTCGGCCAGCTGGCGGATCTCCGGCGGCGCGGCCTCGGCCTGCAGCGGCCGGACCGTGAACCGGCCGCGGGCATAGATGTCGGCGATCCGCTGCAGGTAGACGATCCAGCGCACGACCGCCTGGTCGGCGGCCCAGAACACGGCCAGCAGCGCCACGCTGAAGGCCAGCAGCGGGAAGACCAGACCCGACAGCGGGTCCAGCCAGGCGCTGGAGAAGATGCCGCGCGACGGCGCCGACAGCACGACATAGAGGCCGTCGCCGACCAGCGGCGCGATGGCATAGACCCGCTCGCCATCCGCGGCGCCACGGGCGGTGATCAGCTCGCCCTCAGGGCTGTCGGCCCGGTCGATCCAGGCCTTGGGAATGGTCGGGAAGGCCTTGGGGTCTGACGCCGAGAGAATGGCGCCAGTGTCGTCGACCAGCGCTACGGCGGACCCCTTGGGCAGGGCCCTGCCCTCGGTTACCGGCTGCAGGGTGCTCAAGGGGATGACGGCGGTCAGCACGCCGTCCGACTGGGGACCGGCCCGCACCGAGGCGAGCAGAACCGGGCCCTTGGCGTAGGGCAAGCCCGGTTCGAGGGTCATGGTGCTGGTCTTGTTGGTGAACAGCTGCCGGAACCAGGGCCGGTTGCGTCGCGCCGGATCGGCCGGAACGGCGCCGGCCGAACAGACGACCCGGCCATTGGTGTCAAAGCGGATCAGGTTGGCGTAACCGGGCAGGCGCCGGGTGATGTCGCTCAGTTGCCTGGCGCAATCGAGGCCGACGACGCGCGGCGCCAGAGTCTCCAGCAGGATGGCCGAGGCGTCCACATGGATCTTGGCGTTGGCGACGCTGCGCTCGGCGGCGTTCTGCAACTCCTCGCGCTGCTCCGCCGCCTCGCGACGGAAGGACAGGGCGGACTGCACGCCTCCCAGCAGCAGGACGGGAATCAGGGCCAGGGCCAGGGCTCCGGCCAGCCGGGCGCGGATGGTCCGCGGGCCGCCCCTGGATACGAGGGCGGAGGACGCGGCCGAAGCGACCGCGTCCTCGGGCTCTACCGGCCCGTGCCTTCCACGAAAGAAGCGCCTCACCGTCCGGCGGCGCTCAGCCGTTCGGCCTCACCCAGGATGGAGCCCATGGCCTCGCCGGCCGCCTTGCCGTCGCGCCCATAGGCGCCGGCTTCGAGGATGACCTGCACCGCCTTGCGCGCCCGGCTGACCCGGCTTTTCACCGTGCCGACCGCGCAGCCGCAGATTTCGGCCGCTTCTTCGTAGGCGAAGCCGCCGGCGCCCACCAGGATCAACGCTTCGCGCTGTTCCGGCGGCAGCACGGCCATGGCCTGGCGCAGTTCGTCCAGGGCGACGGGCGATTCCGGATCGTCCACGGCCATCAGGGTGCGTTCGGCCGCCTCCTGGTCAAGCTGCGTCGAGCGCCAGGACCGGCGCTTGTCGCTGTAGAACTGATTGCGCAGGATCATGAAGGTCCAGGCCTTCATGTTGGTGCCTAGCTGGAACGAGGCGCGGGCGTCCCAGGCCTTGATCAGGGCGTCCTGGGCCAGATCGTCGGCCTGGGTCGCGTCCCCGGTCAGGGTGCGGGCGAAGGCGCGCAGGTGGGGGATCAAGGTCACCAGATCTTTCTGGAAGACTTTATCGCGGGCGGCCCCGGTCAGGCCGGCCAGTTCCTCGACGGCGCTCAAGGCTAGCGCTCCCCGGAGGGCTTGCCGCTGTCGGCGCGGCGCAGAATGTCGAGGAATTCGTCCGGCACCGGCTCGTTGACCACCTCGTCGAACATCTGGCGCAGCTTCACGCCAATGGCGCGCTGGCGCAGGCGGGCTTCGTCGAGACCTTCGGAGGCGTTCCGGCGGCCGGGCGGGTTCTGTTGCTGATCGATCATGCCTTCAGCGTCCGAAGACGCATCTTCCCCGTACTTGCTGGTTCCGTCCCGCTTCAACGCAGTCCACCCCCTCAGGTTCCATCGCCCGTACGGGAGAAGTTCCCGACGGGTATGATGACGCAATGTTCCAACGCGTGGAACCTTCATTGCGTTCCAGCCGTTTGCAGCCCAGGTTCATTACGGACGCGTCCTGGCGCGTGTGGCTTTGCGCCTGAATTTTGTCGAAGACCAATATGAGACGGAGGGGTCATGAGTCTTCTCGCCCGACTGGCGCCGCATCTTCCTTATGTTCGCCGCTACGCCCGCGCCTTGACGGGGAGCCAGCAGAGCGGCGACCAGTATGTGCGGATCGCCCTTGAGGCGCTCGCCGCCGGCGAGCAGACACTGCCCGAGCAGCTGTCGCCGCGCGTCGCGCTGTATCACGTCTTCCACGCCATCTGGGGCACCTCCGGGGCGCAGCTGGAAGACCGCAATCCCGAACAGGATACCGGCGGCGCCCCCGCCGACCGCCTGATGCGGATCGCCCCCCGCTCGCGGCAGGCCTTCCTGCTGACGGCGCTGGAGGGCTTCACGCCGTCCGAAGCGGCCCAGATCCTCGACACCGGCTATCCGGAAGTCGAACGGCTGATTGCCCAGGCGCAGGCCGACATCGACGCCGAACTGGCCACCGACGTGCTCATCATCGAGGACGAGCCGGTCATCGCCGCCGACATCGAGGCCCTGGTCCGCGAACTGGGTCACAACGTGATCGACATCGCCGCCACCCGCACCGAGGCGCTGGAAGCCATCGCCAAGAAGCAGCCGGGCCTGGTCCTGGCCGACATCCAGCTGGCCGACGGCAGCTCCGGCATCGACGCGGTCAAGGATATCCTCGGCATGATGAACGTGCCGGTGATCTTCATCACCGCCTTCCCCGAGCGCCTGCTGACCGGCGAGCGTCCGGAACCGACCTTCCTGATCACCAAGCCCTTCCAGCCGGAAACGGTGAAGGCGGCGATCGGCCAGGCGCTGTTCTTCCATCCGGGACGCCAGAAGATCGCCGCCTAGGCGATCTTCGAACCCGGAGTACGGGATCGTCGCCCAGGCGATCTTCGAGACCGACATGAAGAAGGGGCCGCCCGCGAGGACGGCCCCTTTTTCGTGCGTGCGGCTACCGCCTAGGTCGCCGGGGCGGTGGGGCCCGGGTCGGCGGCCGGCGGCGTCGCCTGACCCTGGGTGGACTCGCGGGTCGGCGGCACCTGGGTCTTCTGCGCGTCGCTCAGATCGCCCGAGCGCATGCCCCAGACGACAAATAGCACGACGGCCGCCAGCAGGGTCGAGGCCAGCAGCACCAGGAGGATATGCAGGCCGCGGCGGCCCTGGCGGGCTTCAGTCGCGGGAATGTGGGTGTGGTCGCCCTCGGCGTCGTGGATCACTTCGGCCATGCTCGGCTCCTTCTCGGCAGAATTCGCGCCGATGTATCGACGCCCTCAGGTTGGAAAACGCCCGCCGGACAACGCCGTTCCGCCCGCCGCCGCCAATGCCGCGCGGGGCCGGAAAGAAATCCCGAAAAAAATCCCCTGGCGCGGGAACGTTTCCGGACGGGCGCCGTTTCATGTCTGCGGAGGCGGCGACGCCCCCCCCGACTTGAGGCTGGCCACAGCCAGCCTGCCGTCTCCGCACCCCCATTCTCGATGATGCAAAACTTGAAAAGAGCGGGCCTCGGAAGGTCCGCTCTTTTTTCGCATGCCGGGTAGGCCGTCTGTCGCAGCCGTCCAGCCAGGAAGAAGGGCAGCGCCGTGGAAGACGCTGCCCTTGGGGCCCGCCAAGGCCACAGCTCACGGCGATTGGAGAGACCTAGGTCGCCGGCGACAGGCGCAGGATCACCTCGGCGCGGCGGCGCAGCGGCGCGGCGGCGCCGCTGGAGGTCACCGCCCCGGTATCGCCGGCGGCGGAGACCCGCACGTCCTTCAGGCCAAAGCCGTTCAGGGTCTTGGTCACCGTCGCCGCCCGCTTTTCGGACAGCTTCATATTGTCCTCGGTCGAGCCGACCGCGTCGGCCAGGCCGGTGACGTCGACCCGGTCGACCGTACAGCCCTTGGCCTGGCCGGCGGCGCCGCGCAGCACCGCCCGGCCTTCGCTGCTGATGGCGGCGGAGGCCGGTTCGAAATAGATGGCGACGCTGACGTCCTCGCAGGGGGTGAAACGGGCGACCTCCGTCTTCGGCGTGGTCTTGCAGGCGGCCAACGCGACAGCCGCGACGCCCAGGATCAACAGGTTACGAAACATCATCTTCCCCTCCGTGCCCCGAAAGGCGTTCTACCGACCCGCTCAGGTGCGCGGTTGGCCGTTTTCCCAGAAATAGCCGCCGCGCCTGGCATCGAAGTAGTAGTACTTCCCACGCTTCTCGTCGAAGTATTGTCGACGATTGACGCCGTCGGAGGGTTTGGCGGGCGCGGCCATCCGTTCCCCGGCCGGCGGAGGCGGCGGTGGCGGTGGAACGCTGGCGCAGGCGGTGATGGCGACCAGACTGGCGCCGAGGATCAGGACCGAGGACAGACGCAAGGCAATTCCTCAAGGCAAGCAACAGGGTTCGCCCCATGGCGCTTCCCATCCAAAGCCCAACGTCGTTACACCACGGCAGGTTCCGTAAATGGAACCGGCCGGAACTTCCGGCCTTTGGCGTCCGTTCTGCCTCACAAGTCATCGCAGGAGAGCGACATGAACCTGTTCCGACGCAAGGCCGTCGATCATGTGGATCATAATCCGCAGACGCATGGCCACAGCGAGGCCGACCTGCGCGCCGCCTATGAGCGCGGCCGCAAGGAAGAACGCGCCCGTCACAAGCGATCGCCCTTCCTCGCCATGGGCCTGGTGGCCGTTGCCCTGATCGGCGGCACGTCCCTGGTGCTGGCCGCCAAGGAAGGGTCGTTCCGCGACGGCGGCGCCCTGATGGACGCCGGTGTCTCGACCGCCGCGCGCGAGGCCGTACCGACCCTGAAAAAGGGCGCCGAGGCCGTGCAGGACAGTCTGTCGACGGACGAGCCGGCCTCCAGCAACCAGCCGGCGGGCTGACGGGTGGTGGGGGGAAAGATAACCGCCAGTCCCAAGGCGGCGGCGAAACCCAAGGCCGCGGCCCCGATCGATGCCGCGCCCGAACCGGTCGCGCTTCGCAAGGTCGAAGGCATCCGCAAGGTCGAGGTAATCGCCAACCCGCTGTCGGGCAGCGTCGGTCCGGGCGTCTGCGAAGAGGCCGAGGCGCTGCTCGCGGCCTATGACCTGGAGGTCAACATCCAGCGCTGCGAAGCGGGCAAGCTGTCGCAGATCATTGCCAGCGCGCTGGACAGCAAGCCCGACCTTGTCATCGTCATCGCCGGCGACGGCACCGCCCGCGCCGTCGCCGAGGCCGCCGGTCCCGACGGACCGCTGGTCGCCCCGTTGCCGGGCGGCACCATGAACATGCTGCCTTTCGCCATCTACGGGCAGACCACCTGGCCCGAAGCGCTGGAAGCCATCCTCACCAATGGCGAGGAGCGCTGCATCTCCGGCGGCTCGGTCGAGAAACACAGCTTCTACGTCGCCGCCATCCTGGGATCGCCCGCCCTCTGGGCCCGGGCCCGGGAAGCGGCCCGTCACGGCAAGTTCTGGCTGGCGGTGCAGCGGGCTCGCCGCGCCGCCCAGCAGGCCTTCACCGGCCGGCTGCGGTTTTCCCTCGACGGCGCCCCGCGCGACAAGGCCGAAGCCCTGACCTTCATGTGCCCGCTGGTCTCCAAGGCCGTCGACAGCGACGCCAGCGGCCTGGAGGCCGCCGCTCTCGACCCCTCCGGCGCGGTCGACGTCTTCCGCCTGGCCGTGGCCGCCGCCGCCGGCCAGTGGCGGGCGGATCCCTCGGTCAACGTCACCCTGGTGCGCCAGGCCTATGCCTGGGCCGGCGGCCCGATCCCGGCGATTCTCGACGGCGAGTCGGTGCGGCTGGGCCGCACGGCGCTGGTCCGCTTCAAGCCCAACGCCTTCCGTGCGCTCGTGCCCAAGGACACCGATCCCAAGGAGGACGCCGATCCCAAGGAGGCGGCGTGAGCGCCTTGCGCCTCTTCCACGCCTCCGACATCCATTTCGGCGGCGAGAACCAGGCGGCGGTGGCCGGCGCCGCCCAGTGGATGGCCGACCATCCCGTCGATCTCGCCATTCTCTCCGGCGACCTGACCCGCGAGGGCCAGCGGACGGAATTCGAGGCCGCCCGCGCCTGGATCGACGCCCTGCCGGTTCGGGCCGTGGTCACCGCCGGCAATCATGACGTCCCCTATTTCAACATCCCCTACCGCGCCCTGATGCCCTGGAAGCGGTTCGACCGCTGGATGGGCGACCTCAAGGCGCCCCCGCCGCTCGCGGGCCTGGCCTATGCCGGGATCAACACCGCCCGCGGCGTGCAGCCCCGCGCCAACTGGTCCAAGGGCCAGATCAGCATGGCCCAGGTCCGCAAGGCCATCGGCCGCATCCGCACCGGCGCCCCGGGAGCCCTGAAGCTGATCACCTGCCACCACCCCCTGGTCGAGGTGGTCGGCGGCCCGATGACCGGCAACGTCTGGGGCGGCCCGACGGCCGCCGAGGCCTTCACGGCAGCCGGCGCCGACCTGGTCCTGACCGGGCACATCCACACCCCCTTCGTCCACGCCTACCCGTTCGGCGACCAGCGCACCTACGCGGTAGGCGCCGGCACCCTGTCGATCCGCGAGCGCGGCGTGGCCCCCAGCTTCAACTGCCTGGAGATCGCGGCCGAGTGCATCACCGTCACCGCCATGGCCTGGCAGGGGACGCGGTATGAGCCTTACCGAACCTGGCGGGTGGATCGGCGGCTGGAGACCGCCGTTGATACCTCCGCCCGTCCTGAAGAAGGTCAGGACCCACCGGCCGCACAGTCGGTCGCCGTCTGAACTCTGTCCCGTGGACCCTGACTTTCGTCAGGGTGATCGGTGCTGGGTCTCAGAGCCCGCTCATCAGCCCCGCAACATCGGTCTCTCCGACCGCCTCCAGCGCCTCCGCCACCTTCGCCCGGACCTCCGCCGGTTTGTTCTGGCCAAGCTTGGTGACGCCCTCGAACCGCTCGACCGCCACCTCATAGCCGACGATCATCTTCAGCAGGATCTCGAACCGCCCCTCGCTCATCTTGTCGCGTGTCCAGACAGGTTTTGGCAGCAGCTCGCCCTCGAACCGGTCCGACAGATCGTCCAGCAGGGCGGTGGTCTCGCCGGCGCCCAGGATCCGCGCCGGGCCCTCCAGTTCGACCGACAGGTAGTTCCAGGTGCCGACCTGGTCTTCCAGGCCATACCAGTCGGGGCTGATGTAGGCGTGCGGGCCGGTGACGACCGCCAGCACCGGCGATCCGTCGACCAGCGCCCTGGCCACCGGGTTGGCCCGCGACAGATGGAACCGCAGCCGCCGCCCGTCCAGCAGCACCGGCGCATGCGCCGCCACCGGCCGGCCCCCATCGCTGGCGCAGATCAGGGCGAAGGGCGCGGCCGTCACCCGTGCGGCCAGCACGCCCTCGTCGGTCTCCCTGAACAGCGGCGCGGGGTGCATTACTTGACCCGGTATTTCTCGAACCAGGCGATGATCGCCCCGGCCTTGGCGGCCGACTGCGACGGCCGGGCGGCGATGCCGCCATGGCTTGCCCCCGGCACGATGACAAAGGCGGATGGCACCTTCCGCAGCTGCAGGGCCTGATAGTACTGCGCCGCCTCCGACACCGGCGTGCGGTAGTCGTTTTCGCCGACCACCACCAGGGTCGGGGTCTTCACATTGCCGACCAGGCTGAGCGGCGAGCGCTCCCAGTAGGACTTCTGGTCCTCCCAGGGCATCTTGGCGAACCAGTAGCCCGCGGTGACGGTCGGGATGTCGCTGGTCAGCGCCTCGGTGGTCCAGTTGATCACCGGCTTCTGGGTGGCGGCGGCGCGGAAGCGGTCTGTCTTGCCGATGATCCAGGCGGTCAGCACCCCGCCGCCCGAGCCGCCGGTGACGAACAGGTTGCGCTCGTCGACATGGCCGGCGGCGATGGCCGCGTCGACGGCGCTGATCAGGTCGTCGTAGTCGGGGCCGGGGTATTTCTTGTCGATCAGGTTGGCGAACTCCTCGCCGTACGAGGTCGAGCCGCGCGGGTTGGTGTAGAGCACGATGTAGCCGGCCGCCGCGTAGAGCTGCATGTCGGTGGCGAAGTAGGGGCCGTAGGAGGTGTTCGGCCCGCCGTGGATTTCGAGGATCAGCGGGTACTTCCTGGCCGGATCGTAGTTCGGCGGATAGACCAGCCAGGCCGGCACCTCGCGCCCGTCGATCGACGATTTCACGGCCAGCGCCTCGACCCTGCCCAGGGTCCGGGCCCCCAGTAGGTCCTCATTGAGCCGCGTGGCCTGCACCGAGGCCGCCGCACCGCTCTTGATGTAGAGGTCGGCCGGCCGGTCGACGCCGGAGCGGGTATAGGCCACCACCCCCGACTTCATGTCGAACGCCCCGCCGCTGTAGGGCCGGTCCAGCCCGCCGCCGCCCAGCTGGAAGGCGGCCAGCGGCGAGGCCTTGCCCGATACCTCGGCCCTGCCCAGGCGCGTCACGCCGTAATCGACGTACTGGAAGGTCAGGCTCCTGCTGTCGTCCGACCAGCGGAAGTCGTCCACCGACCGGTCCAGCTCGGGGGCGAGCCGGCGCGGGTTGGAGCCATCGGCGTTGGCCACATAGAGGTGGGTGTCGTGGTAGGCGTACTTCTTGTCGTCGAAGCCGAGGTAGGCGATCAGTTTGCCGTCGGGGGAGACGGAAGGGGCGAGATCGGGCCCGACCCGGTCGGTCAGCCGCTTCACCGCCCCGTTGGCGACGGTGAGTTCATAGAGATCGACCAGTGCCGGATCGTGCTCCCAGCCGGCCTCGCGCGCGCTGGAGAACAGGATTTTCTGGCCATCCCGGCTCCAGCTCAGCGGCCCCTGGTTGTCCGAGGCGCCGCTGGTCAGCTGGCGCGGCGCTCCGCCTTCGGCCGAGACAGCATAGATCTGGCCGGCCCCGGGTTTCAGGAAGCCTTCGCTGTCGGTCTTGTAGCGCAGCCCCTCGATGATCTTCAGCGGCTCGGCCCAGGTCGCCCCGTCCGGCTTCTTGGGCGCCGGGCCGCTGGTCAGGCTCAGACCGTCCGCCCCGGTGAACATCAGGAAGGCGATCGACCGGCCGTCCGGCGACCAGGCGATGCTGTCGGGCGCCTCGGGCAGGGTGGCGACCCTGGCCGTCGCCCCGCTGTCCATCCAGCGGACGAACAGCTGGGCCGAGCCTTCGGCGGTCGAGACATAGGCCAGCCGCTTGCCGTCCGGCGACCAGCGCGGGCTCATGGCGTTGCCGGTCCCCGCCACCAGCGGCTGCTGGGCGCCGGTGGCCGCATCGACGATCCAGATCGAGCGGCGGGCCCGATCGGCGTTGATGTCGTTGCTGGCCCGCACATAGACCACCTGTTTGCCGCCGGGCCGCACCTGCGGGTCGGTGGCCTGCTCCAGGCTGAACAGGTCCTGGGCGGTCAGGGTGCGCGAGCCGGGAATCTGCGCCGCCGCCTGCGACAGGGGCGCGGCGATCAGGCAGGCCGAGGCCAGCAGCAAGGTCAGCTTGGTCATTGTGGTTACGCTCCCGTTGGGCCCTTCAGACCCAGAACATCCTGCATGTCATAGAGCCCGGGCGGTTGCCGGGCCGCCCAGATGGCGGCGGCGATGGCCCCGCGCGCGAACAGGCCCCGGTCGCTGGCGCTGTGGGAGAGGGTCAGCACCTCCTCCTCGCCAGCGAAGATGACGCTGTGGTCGCCGATGACGCCGCCGCCGCGCACGACCGAAAAGCCGATGCCGCCGGTCCTGCGCGGCCCCGTGATGCCATCATGCGGCGGCAGCCGGGCGTCGGCCAGGGCCACGCCCCGGCCCCTGGCCGCCGCCTCGCCCAGCATCAGGGCCGTGCCCGACGGGGCGTCGACCTTGCGCCGGTGGTGGGCCTCGAACACCTCGATGTCAAAATCCTCCGGCAGGGCCCGCGCCGCCTGGGCAACCAGCCCCAGCAACATGTTGACCCCCAGGCTGAAGTTGCCCGACTGCACGATGGGGATGCGCGTCGCCGCCGCCGCGATGCGCCGGATCTGGTCGGGCGATAGCCCGGTCGAGCCGATGACCAGCGCCACCCCGCCCCGCCCGGCCGCGGTCTCGGCCAGGGCGACCGAGGCCTCCGGCACGGTGAAGTCGATGATCGCGTCGGCGGCGTCCAGCGCCTGCGCCTGGCTGACCAGCCCCGGACCTTCCGCCCCCGGACGATCGAAGCGGGCGGTGACCGAGACGTCCGCGCGCCCCTCGGCGCTGCGCTCCAGCGCCTGACCCATGCGGCCCAGCGCCCCGGCGATGGCGAGACGGACGGGGGATGCGGTCAAGGGGCTAGCTCCTTCGGATGGGAGGGGAACAAAGCACAGGTCGGCGGGAAATCAATGCAGGGCGCGTGAGGAATTGACCGCCAATGCTCCGGCGGCCGAAACTGGCCGCCAACGAGACAAGAGGAAACCCCATGCCCCAGCTTTCCGCCAACGGCATCAGTATCGAGTACGACGAGCGCGGAGCGGGCGATCCCCTGCTGCTGATCATGGGCCTGGGCGCCCAGATGACCCGCTGGCCGGAGGGCTTCTGCGACCAGCTGGCGGCGCGCGGCTTCCGGGTCATCCGCTTCGACAACCGCGATGTCGGCCTTTCCAGCAAGATGGACGAGGCGGGCCTGCCGGACATGGCCGCCGTCTTCACCGCCTTCGCCAGCGGCGCCGCGGCGCCGGTCGCCTACACCCTGCGCGAGATGAGCGAAGACGCCGTCGGCGTGCTGGACGCGCTCGGCATCGACAAGGCCCATATCGTCGGCGCCTCGATGGGCGGCATGATCGCCCAGCTGGTCGCCGCCGACTTCCCCGGCCACGTGCTGTCCCTGACCTCGATCATGTCGACGACCGGCAACCGCGAGCTGCCGACCGGCACCCCGGAGGCCATGGCGGCGCTGAGCACCCCGGCCCCCAATCCGCACGAAGACCTCGAAGGCTTCCTCGCCGCCGGCCTGAAGACCGCCCACATCGTCGGCTCGCCTGGCCACATCGACGAGGCGACCTTGCGCGAGCGCATGACCGCCGACTTCCAGCGCGCCTACGCCCCGGCCGGCTTCATGCGCCAGTACGCCGCCGTCCTGGCCTCCCCCGACCGCCGCCCAAAGCTGAAGGGCATCAAGGTCCCGACCACAGTCATCCACGGCGAGGTCGACGCCCTGGTCAACGTCGCCGGCGGCCGCGACACCGCCGAGAACATCCCCGGCGCCGAGCTGCTGGTCATCCCCGGCATGGGCCACGACGTGCCGCCGGTCTTCTGGGCGCAGATCATCGACGCCATCGCGGCGGTGGCGGCGAAGGCGAGAGCCGAGGCTTGAAGCGGGCTAGTGAGGGTCGCGCTCGGCCTGCACCCATCGGGCCACCTTCTCGCGCCTGATCTGCGCCTTGGCCCAATCAGCCTGGTAATCTTCAAGCATCGCCCGCATGTCGGCTGACAAGTGGGTGCGCTCGGGATTGACGCCAAAGGCGAAGCCTTCCCATGGCTCGTCCAGAATCCTGCGCACCAGGGCAATCCGGTCGGTCTCCACCGCCAGCCTGATTAGGGATCCGGGCCAAGGCCGGGTTTTGCCCAGCCCGCCGTACCCGGCCATCGTCTCGGCATAGGGCCGCCGCAGCGCCAGGGCCATGTAGAGCGGCGAGGCGGCCTGGGCCATTCGGCAGTCCCTGGGGTGGGGGTCGGCCCCGGCTCGCAGAAGCCTGCGAACCGCCACGGGCCGGTCGTGGGCGACGGCCCAAGCCAGGGGCGTCATGCCGAAATCGTCGGCTTGGTCGAGCTGGTCCTTCTCGCGGGCGATCCACCGGTCGAGCGCCGCCGCCGTTCCGTGCCGGGCCGCTTCCCCAAGGCTGCGCGGCCGGCTGGTCGGCGGCAACGGCGGCCCAACCCAGCCCTTCGGGCTGGCGATCCCCCTGCCTTGGGTGGATCTGGTCCAGTCGTTCGAGACCCGGCAGATGTCGGCATAGGGAAAGGCTGGATGCTGCAGCATGGCCAGGTTGTAGCCCTTGCCGTAGGTCCCCATCAGGTTGGCGTCCGTCATGTCCTCGCCGAAGACGTCGCTGATGTAGAAGCTCGCCCGCATCAGGGGGCGATCGTCTGCCTGGGACAGACGGGCGCCCCTGGGTCCGTTGCAGCGGACCGCCACCGGCTGCGCGTCGCCGAACGGAACGGCCCAGATCAACCCGAATTGCTTTCGCGCCGCCGCCGCCCTGGCCTCTTGGGCTGGATCAGCCCGGCCCGACCTAAGCCGGCGAACCAGAGCCTTTTCGAACTTCGCCGCTTCGACGGCCGCGGCTTCGTTCTCATCGCCGGTCAGGCCGCAATCGGGCCGCCGGCTGTCGACGACGAGACGGCGTTCCTGCTCCAGCCGGATCACGGGAGTTTTCGGAGCCGGTCGCTCCTCGATCACTGTCATGGGCTCGCGCGTCCGCTCCGGCGCGGGTTGGCCGCAGGCGACCAGCACGAGAGCCGGAACAAGCATGGCGAGGCGGCGACGGATCATGGGCCCGCCGATCCCTGCCTGATCGCCCCGTCGATGGTCGTCTGAGGCCAGGCACGCGGCCTCTCGAGGTCGGCTTTCGCCAGCAGCCGGTCGGCATAGGGCCGCCGCAATCTGAGGGCCAGGACGAGTGGAGAGCCTTCCAGGCGGGCGCAACTGGCAGGAACAGGATCGGCCCCGGCCGCCAGCAGCAGATCGACGGCGCCGGCCCGGTCGCCGAGCACCGCCCAGGCCAGGGGCGTCAGGCCAAAATCGTCGGCCCGGGCGATGGCGGCGGGATCGCGCGCGATCCACTGCTCCAGCGCCGCGGCCGTGCCATGGCGGGCGGCTTCCGCCAGGGTCCGGGGGCTGCGCGTGACGGGCAGGGGCGGCGCCAGCCATTCTTCGGGACGGGTGATCGACTTGAAAATATCGGGGCCTCGCCCCGGTCGGCAGATGTCTGGATAGGGAAAGGCCGGGTGGGCGACGATGGCCCGGTTGTAGCGTCCGAAATAGTCCCTGGTCCGCAGCGGCGGGGGTGGCTTGCTTGGCGCCGCCGTCATGGCGTCGCTGGCGCCATAGGTCAGGCTTCGCACCAGGCCGCTGGCGCCCAGCGTGTTTTCGTGCGGACCGGCGCAGGTGACCCCGGCCGCGCTACGCCCGCCATGGAACAAGGTCCAGTAGAGGCCGAACTCGCCGCGCGCCGCCGCCTGCCGGGCGTCCGCCTCCGGATCCGGCGGCTCGCCCCTGCCGCCGGCGGCCAGTCGAGCGGTCAGACGTTTGAAACCCGGCGTTTCGACCGGTCGCCGCGCGTCCTCGGCGGATCGCCATCGTTCCGCGCAGGACAGTGGCGTCGGCTCACGGTCGAGGATGGCTTGCGGCTGGTCTTTGGCCGGTGGCGCGGCGTCGCAGGCCGGCGTCGCCAGGGTCATTGCGATCGCCAGGGCCATGAATGCGGGTCGCGCCATCCGGCGACAGTCCGCCGGTCGGGCTTAAGGAATGACGAACGTGATTTCGCTTTTCGCCCCCTGAACTGTTCCGCCCCGCGCCGTGCATGCCGCCAAGCGGACGCAAGCGGTTGTTCCCGCGACCCTCGGTCGCTAGGTTGCGCGCCTTTCCGACATACTGAGGCGCCCCCCTGCGCGCGCCCGGCGACCGAAGGCGATCATGAACGAGTCCGAGAAGAAGACCTTCACCGACGAGGAAGCGCTGGCCTTCCACCAGTTCCCGACGCCGGGGAAGATCGCCATCGCCGCCACCAAGCCGATGGCCACCCAGCGGGACCTAAGCCTCGCCTATTCGCCCGGCGTCGCCGTGCCGGTGCTGGCCATCGCCAAGGATCCGGAACTTGCCTACGACTACACCTCCAAGGGCAACCTGGTGGCGGTGATCTCCAACGGCACGGCCATCCTCGGCCTCGGCAACCTGGGCGCCCTGGCCTCGAAGCCGGTGATGGAAGGCAAGGGCGTGCTGTTCAAGCGCTTCGCCGACGTCGACGCCATCGACATCGAGGTCTCCACCGAGGACCCGGACGAGATCATCACGGTGGTCAAGAACATCGGCGTCACCTTCGGCGGCATCAATCTGGAGGACATCAAGTCCCCAGAATGCTTCCGCATCGAGACCGAGCTGCAGGAACTGCTCGACATCCCGGTCTTCCATGACGACCAGCACGGCACGGCCATCATCACCTGCGCCGGCCTGATCAACGCCTGCGAGATCACCGGCCGCGATCTGAAAGACGTCAAGGTCGTGCTCAACGGCCCGGGCGCCGCCGGCATCGCCACCCTGGAGCTGATGAAGGCCATGGGGGTCACCCCGTCCAACGTCATCGCCGTCGACCGCAAGGGCGTCCTCTACCGGGGCCGCGCCGAAGACATGAACCAGTGGAAGAGCGCCCACGCCACCGACACGCCGCACCGCACCCTGGCCGAGGCCATCGTCGGCGCGGACGTCTTCGTCGGCCTGTCGGCCAAGGGCGCCCTGACCAAGGAGATGGTGGCCAGCATGGGCCCCAATCCGCTGATCTTCGCCATGGCCAACCCCGACCCCGAGATCACCCCCGAGGAGGTGGCCGAGGTCCGCTCCGACGCCATCGTCGGCACCGGCCGCAGCGACTACGTCAACCAGGTCAACAATGTGCTGGGCTTCCCCTACATCTTCCGGGGCGCGCTCGACGTGCGGGCCCGGCGGGTGAACATGGAGATGAAGATCGCCTGCGCCAACGCGCTGGCCATGCTGGCCCGGGAAGACGTGCCGGACGAGGTCGCCGCCGCCTACCACGGCCGCCACCTGAAGTTCGGTCCCGACTACATCATCCCCACCCCCTTCGATCCGCGCCTGATCTGGTACATCCCGCCCTTCGTCGCCCAGGCGGCGATGGACACCGGCGTCGCCCGCAAGCCGATCGACGACATGGACGCCTACCGCGCCCGCCTGGCCCGCCGCCTCGACCCCACGGCCGGCTTCCTGCAGAAGATCTCCGGCGGGGTGCAGTCGCAGACCCCCAAGCGCATCGTCTTCGCCGAGGGCGAGGAGCCGAGCGTCATCCGCGCCGCCTACGCCTTCCAGCAGCAGGGCCTCGGCAAGGCCATCCTCTGCGGCCGCGAGGAGCTGGTGCGCGAGAACATGCACCTGGCCGGCCTCGACCCGGCCGAGGTCGACATCGAGATCGTCAACGCCCGCCTGTCCGACCGCAATCCCGACTACGTCGACTACCTCTACGCCCGGCTGCAGCGCGACGGTTACCTGAAGCGCGACGTGCAGCGGCTGATCAACCAGGACCGCAACAGCTTCGCCGCCTCGATGCTGGCGCACGGCGACGCCGACGGCATGGTCACCGGCGTCACCCGCAGTTTCGACCAGGTGCTGGAAGAGGTCACCCGGGTCATCGATCCCGCCCCCGGCGGCCGGGTGATGGGCATGTCAATCCTGCTGGCCAAGGGCCAGCCGGTGTTCATCGCCGACACCAACGTCACCGAGATGCCCGACGCCGACGACCTCGTCGAGATCGCCTGCGAGGCCGCCCGCTCGGTCAAGCGGCTGGGCTACACCCCGCGCGTCGCCTTCATGAGCTACTCCTCGTTCGGCAACCCGATGGGCGAGCGCAGCGAGAAGGTCCGCGAGGCCGTCGCCATGCTCGACGAGATGGACGGCGTCGATTTCGAATACGAGGGCGAGATGCCGCCCGAACTGGCCCTGGAGCCGGAGCGCCGCGCCAACTATCCCTTCATGCGCCTGACCGGCCCGGCCAACGTGCTGGTCATGCCGGCCATCCACTCGGCCTCGATCTCGACCAAGCTGGTCCAGAGCCTGGGCGGGGCCACGGTGATCGGCCCGGTGCTGCTGGGCCTGTCGAAGTCGGTGCAGATCTGTCCGCTGTCGGCCTCGGTGTCGCGCATCCTCAACATGGCGATGATGGCGGCCTACGAGCAGCCCGCGCAGGAAGGGTGAGGGCTATGGCTTCATGATCATGGACATCCTGCGCCAGGCCTGAAGCCGTGCCCGTCACGGCCCAACGCCCGTGACGCGCATTCAATGACCAAGCAGCCGCCTCAGGACTCCCTTCTCCCCTTGGGGGAGAAGGTGGCCCCGGAGGGGTCGGATGAGGGGTCGAAGACTCTCTCCGCCACCGTCATCGACCGGCTGATCCCTGTCGGCCGGTGCGACCCCTCATCCGTCGGCTTCGCCGCCACCGTCTCCCCCAGGGGGAGAAGGATTTCTGGCTGCAATTCACGAACCTCCCGCGTTGGACACACCCGCCATGCCCGCCACCCACATTCCCGTCCTCGGGATCGACTTCGGCACCACCAACACCGTCGTCTCGATCACCACCCCGGACGGCGACGCCCGCCTGATCCATTTTCCCAAGGACGACGCCGACCTCGTCGCCTTCCGCTCGGCGCTCAGCTTCCATGCCCCGTCGCACGACGAATCCGCCCGCGAAGTCGAGGCCGGCGCCTGGGCCATCGAGACCTATCTGGAGGAGCCACTGGAGACGCGCTTCATCCAGTCGTTCAAGTCCTATGCCGCCAGCCCCCTGTTCACCGACACCGAGATCCTGCGCAAGCGCTTCGCCTTCGAGGACCTGCTGAGCGCCTTTCTGATCAAGGTCCGCGACCACGCCGGCCCCGAACTGGCCGATCTGCCGGCCCGGGTCATCGTCGGCCGGCCCGTCAACTTCGCCGGCCTGCGGCCCGATCCGCAGCTGGCCCTCACCCGCTACCAGGAGGCCTTCAGCCGCCTGGGCTTTTCCGACATCCGCTACGCCTACGAGCCGGTCGCCGCCGCCTTCTTCTTCGCCCGCCAGCTGACCACGGACGCCACCGTCCTGGTCGCCGACTTCGGCGGCGGCACCTCTGACTTCTCCCTGGTCCGCTTCGAGCGCCAGGACGGGACCATCCGCTCGCACGGCCTGGCCAACAGCGGCGTCGGGGTGGCCGGGGACGCCTTCGACTACCGGATCATCGACAACCTGGTCTCGCCCCGGCTCGGCAAGGGCAGCAGCTACAAGGTCTTCGACAACGTCCTGCCCATCCCCAACCGCTACTTCAGCGCCTTCGCCCGCTGGGAACAGCTGGCCATCCTGCGGGCCAGCCGCGACATGCGCGATATCCGCGGCCTGCAGCGCACCGCCCTGGAGCCGGACAAGATCGACCGCCTGGTCGAGATGCTCGACGACAACCACGGCTACCGCCTCTACCAGTCGGTCTCCCGCCTGAAGGAAGCCCTGTCGGCCAGCGCCGAGGCCGAGTTCCTGTTCGAGGAGGGCTCGATCCGCATGCGCTCGACGGTCAAGCGCAGCGACTTCGACGGCTGGATCGCCCCGGAACTGAAGGCCATCGAGGGCGCCGTCGACGAGGCCTTGGCCCGCGCGGGGCTCGACGAAGCAGGCGTCGACCGCGTCTTCCTCACCGGCGGCTCAAGCTTCGTGCCGGCGGTGCGGGGCATCTTCGAACGCCGGTTCGGGGCGGCGAAGCTGGAGAGCGGCGCGGAACTGGTGTCGATCGCGACGGGTCTGTCGCTGATCGGACTGGAAGCCGAGCCGGACCTCTGGAGCCAACGCGCCGGGTGACCTCCTTCTCCCTCCGGGTGAAGGTTCGCGAAGAGCGCCCAACGCCATTTGACGCGCCCTCCACCCACGCTAGCCTCCCCCCATGTCCGACGCCCACTCCCTGCTG
>SDZP01000287.1 GCA_004144935.1 Caulobacteraceae bacterium
ATCGGCGGCGAGGGCAGCGATACCTTCGTCATGCCCTACAACGGCAAGGCGGCGACCATCGACCTCGGCAAGGCCGGTGTGCAGTACGTCGGCGGCAACATGACCTTCACCCTCGACAGCATCGAGAACATCAAGACCTTCATCGGCAACGACACCATCTGGGTCAGCACGGCCCAGAACCACATCACCACCGGGACCGGGACCGACAAGGTGGTCTGGCGCAACATGTCGGAGATCGGCAAGGGCGAGGCCGGCGACCACATCATGGACTGGGCCAGCGGCGACACCCTGGACGTCTCGCGCATCGACGCCAACACAAAGCTGGCCGGCAACCAGGCCTTCGTCTGGACCGCCGCCTTCACCGGCCAGGCCGGCCAGATGACCACCAGCTGGGATGCGGCGGCGCAGGTCAGCCATGTGCGGTTCGACGTCAACGGCGACAAGATCGCCGACGCCGATCTTTGGCTGCACGGGGCGGCGGGCGACGCCTACGGCTGGCTGCTCTGACGGCGGGTCAGTCCATCCGCCGCCAGTAGGTCGAGGTCGTGGTCACGGGCCCGGGGATTTCTTCGGCGGCCGGGGCGGCGGGCGGATCGACGCCGATTCCCAGCAGCAGGGCGTTCAGCGCCTGGGTCAGCGGCTCGCGCACCAGACTGTAATGGATGAACTGGCCGCGCCGGGTCCCCTTGATCAGGCCGGCGACCTGCAGCACCGACAGATGTTGCGAGATGGTCGGCTTGGACAGGGCGAACCGCGCGGCGATGTCGCCGGCCGTCATCTCGGCTTCGGCCAGATAGAGCAGCACCTCGCGGCGCGCCTGGGAAGACAGAGCTTCGAAGATCCGCTGCATGACAGCCCATTTCGGTATTGCGCTAAGGACCTATCTGGCGATGTTTCGGTAATTCGCTAATTGGGTCAATACCGATTCATCGGGCCGTCAGGTGCAGGGCGGATAGGTCTTCCAGTGTTCTAGGTACTCCGCGAAGGTCTGCATGAAGCCCATGGCCTTACGCCATTCCTCAACTTTGGCTGCGTCTTCCAGCGGGTAAGGAGCCCAGTTTCCCTTGTCACACCGCATCTGGGATCCGTAGCGCTGCGGCCGGTCCTCGCTGATGGCCAGTCGGTCGTACATCAGACCGAACAACTGGCCGTCGACCTCGCCCGTGACGACTAGGGGCTCCAGCACCGGCACCAACCGTTTCCACTGCGCGGCGTCGCTGTGCTGGATAATGTGGAAGGCGGCACCGGCCGGCTTCTCGCCGTAGCGGCTCTTCAGGAACCAGCCTTCCGGCGGGACCATCGCCAGCAGCGCCTTGAGATTGGCCGCATCCGCCGCCTCGATCGGGGCCCACATGGCCTTGCGCGCCTGGGCGATCTCGGCCGCCGGCAGGACGGTCAGATCGATGCCGGTCAGCACCCGCCGCCCCACCTGATCCATCTGGCCCATGCGCAGCAGTTTCTCGGCGTCGTCGGCCGGCGGTGGCAACGCCGCCTGGCGGGCGCGCTCGGTGTCGAGCGCGGCGCCGACCGGGGCGATCAAGGCCTGGGCCTGCGGTGACAGCGGCCCCTCGGCGGCGAGGGCCGGCGCCGTTCCGATCAGAAGCAGGCAAGCAACTATGATCCGCAGCATGGCGTCCTCCCGACCGGCGCATTGGTGGACGCGCCGGTGACGAAACTGCGGCGTGTCCGGGGCCGAACGAGGACTGTCGAACTGGGTGGTCAGCTCGTCGGCTTGGACTTGCCGGCCAGGGCCGCGCTTTCGGCCTTGAGCGGTTTCGACACCGGGCAGACCTCCTGCACGTAGTCGTTCAGCGTGTTGACGAGGCTCTCGCGCACTAGGCTGTAGTGGACGAACTGGCCCTTCTTCTCGCTGGTCACCAACCCTGCCGCCTCCAGGACGGTGAGGTGTTGCGACACCGCCGGCTTGGAGATGGAGAACCGCGAGGCGATCTCGCCGGCCGTCAGATCCGTGTGGGCCAGATAGGCCAGAATCTTCCGCCGGACAGTGGAGGACAGGGCTTCGAAGACTCGCTGCATGCCCTCGTATTTAAGCGATGAACTAACGGCTTGCAAACACGATGATTAGGTAATTAAGTTATCACTTACACGATGGAGGCCGCATGCTGATACGCAGCGAGACGCTTGAGACCTCGACCGGCCGGGCGGCTGGCGGGCTGCTGGCCGGCGCAGCCACAGGCGCCGGCCTGAACGGCGCCTGGATAGCCCTGTCCAGCGGCGCCTACGACCGACCGCTGAAGATGCTGGGCCTGGCGGTAGGCATGTTCCTGATTACGGGCCTCTTCTGGCTGATCGGCGCCTTCACGCTCGGCTGGGCCCTGCTCCATGCCGCGAAGATCCGGGGCCCGCTTGCGGCTGTGCTCTATGGCTCGGCGCTGCTTGGTGGTTTCTTCCGGCTGTTTACGGCCGAATGGCGGATCTGGGCCCCCTTCGCCGTGGCCGGCGCCATTGCCGGGCTGGTGGTCTGGAACGTCAGCTATCGACGGGTCCGTCCAGGCGTCGAGGTGTTCGGGGAGGCGGGAGCATGACCGACCACGACGATCCCTACGCCGTCCATTCCGTCGTCGAGACCCCCGGCTGCTGTCCGGTCGAAGGCCGGGTACGGTGGGATCCGGCCCATTCACTGTGGAACGGCAGCATGATGCTGGCGGCGCTCATTGGCGGACCGCTGCTGTTCAGCTGGAGCGCCTTCGCGGTCTTCCTCGTCCTCACTGGCGCCGGGCTGTTGCTCGGCCATTCGGTCGGGTTCCACCGCCGGCTGATCCACGGCAGTTTCGACTGTCCGCTCTGGCTGGAGCATGTCCTGGTATGGGTCGGGACCCTGGTCGGGATGAGCGGCCCCTTCTGGATGATCCGCACTCACGATCTGCGCGACTGGGCCCAGCGCCGGCCGGACTGCCATCCCTATCTGCGGCACGGCGCGCCGATGTGGCTGGACGCGGTCTGGCAGCTTCACGGTCGGCTTGAGCTGGAGCGGTCGCCAGTGTTCGAGATCGCGCCGCGCATCGCCAATGATCGCTTCTACCGCTGGCTGGAACGGACCTGGATGCTGCAGCAGCTGCCGGTCGCCGCCCTGCTCTTCCTGGTCGGAGGCTGGCCGTTCTTGGTCTGGGGCGTCTGCGCCCGGGTCTTCGCCTCGGCCACCGGCCACTGGTTCGTCGGCCACCTGGCCCACACTCGCGGGCCACAGACCTGGCTGGTCGAGGGGGCCGGGGTGCAGGCGCACGATGTGCCTTGGGCCGGCCTGCCTACCATGGGCGAGGCCTGGCACAACAACCACCACGCCTATCCGGGCTCGGCGCGCATCGGGCTGTATCCGGGGCAGTCGGACTGGGGATTCGGGTTCATCCGGCTGCTGGAGCGGGTGGGACTGGCGTGGAATGTGCGGACCCCGGAGAACTTGCCGGAGCGCGGATGCTTGCGGGCGGCGAAAGCGGGGCAAGGCGCCCACCGCCAGCCACCCCAGATTTCGTCATCCTAGGCCTTGTGCCTAGGACCTACCCTTCAACAGCGACGAGACTTTGGCGTGAGGCGCGGTCGCGCCTCCATCGCGTGGTTCGCGCGGGCGGACCCGTGGGTCCTAGGCACAGGGCCTAGGATGACGAACATTGAGGTGGCGCCACGGCGCGCAAACGAAAAGGGCCGCCCCTTTCGGAGCGGCCCTTCCCATACTCGGTCGGTGCGTAACCTGGACTAGAAGTCCATGTCGCCCATGCCGCCCATGCCGCCCGGCATGCCGCCGCCGGCGCCGCCGGCGGCCGCCTTCTTCGGGGCCTCGACGATGGCGGCTTCAGTGGTGATCAGCAGGCCGGCGACCGAGGCCGCGTCCTGCAGAGCCGTGCGGACGACCTTGGCCGGGTCGATGACGCCGGCCGCGACCATGTCGACGTACTCTTCGGTCTGGGCGTTGAAGCCGTAGGTGGCCGACTCGCTGTCCAGGACCTTGCCGACCACGATGGAGCCTTCAACGCCGGCGTTTTCGGCGATCTGACGGATCGGGGCCTGCAGGGCGCGACGGACGATGGCGATGCCGTTGGTCTGGTCGGCGTTGTCGCCTTCCAGGCCGATCAGGATCTTCGAGGCCTTCAGCAGGGCCACGCCGCCGCCGGGGACGATGCCTTCTTCCACGGCCGCGCGGGTCGCGTTGAGGGCGTCATCGACGCGGTCCTTCTTTTCCTTCACTTCGACTTCGGTCGAACCGCCGACGCGGACCACTGCAACGCCGCCGGCCAGCTTGGCCAGGCGTTCCTGCAGCTTTTCCTTGTCGTAGTCGCTGGTGGTGTCTTCGATCTGCTTCTTGATCTGGCCAATGCGGGCTTCGATGCCCTCCTTGGCGCCGACGCCGTCGACGATGGTGGTGTCGTCCTTGGTGATGGTGACCTTCTTGGCCTTGCCGAGCATCTCCAGGGTGACGTTCTCGAGCTTGATGCCGAGGTCTTCGCTGATCACTTCACCGCCCGTGAGGACGGCGATGTCTTCCAGCATGGCCTTGCGGCGGTCGCCGAAGCCCGGAGCCTTGACGGCGGCGACGCGCAGACCGCCCCGCAGCTTGTTGACCACCAGGGTGGCCAGGGCTTCGCCTTCGATGTCCTCGGCGATGATCAGCAGGGGACGACCCGACTGGACCACGGCTTCCAGC
>SDZP01000288.1 GCA_004144935.1 Caulobacteraceae bacterium
GTCTGGAGGTTGCGGCCCCAAGGCCGGCGGGGAATCCCAGCACCACGGTCATCATAGCGATCTCATGCAGGGCCTCGCCCTCCAGTCGTCCGAAGGCCCAAAGGCAGTAGAGGCTGATGGCCAGGGCGATGCCGTAGCCGGGCAGGGTGAAGGCCAGCAGGGTATAGCGCAGGCCATGATCGGCGCGCCGCTCGGGCTGTCCGGGGAAGCCCAGGCCATAGACGAAGCCATGCAGCAGGAGGACGGTCACCACCATCAGCGCCAGGCCGTGCCAGGGGGTCATCGAATAGGCGATGAGGACCATCTCCTCGGTCGGGGCCACGCTGAAGGCCAGGAATATGGCGCCGACCGACATCAGGAACAGCCGGCCAGGGTAGCCGACGTGCTCCTTGCGGCGCTCCGGCCCGTCCCCTGTGTTGCCGCTGAACTGCTTGCCGGCGACCAGGGCGCCGATGCCGGCGGGGACGGCGCAGACCGCCAGCTTGCCGACGATCTCGCCCAGGCTCATGTCATGCCCCAGCTGACCGAGCAGCAGCAGGGCGACCAGCGAGACGACAGCCCCGACGGCGAAGGCGGCGAGGGCGTCGAGCACCTCGTCCAGCAGCCGGAAGGTCGGCTCGAAACCGGCGTAGTAGCTCAGGCCCAGCAGCATCGGCCCGGCCGAGCCCAGGAAGACCAGCAGCCGCCAGCGCTCCATCGAATGGCCCAGCCACCACATCTCCATGGTCATCAGCAGCGGGAAGGCGAACAGCAGCGCGCCGCCGGCCGCCCGCGCCAGGCTGGTCAGATAGTCAAGATTGGCCGGCGCCGAGAGCAGGGCGCCCGTTTGACCATCCGTTCTGTTCGTGGCCATCGGCCCTCCGTGCGGCACCTGAAGGTTCAGGGCGATGAATCGTTCCCGGGCGGCGGTCCGCGCCAGTTCCGCTGAATCTCCTCCATGGCCCGGCGCCAGCGGGCCCGCAGGATGGGCGGCCGTTCGGGATAGCGCTCTTCCAGGAAGTCGGCGCCGACCACCCGGTCGGTGCGGAAGTTGCGGAAATCGGTCCGCATCTCGCACCAGGCGACCAGATTGCGGGTGGTGTCGCGATAGCCGATGGCGATGGGCCACACCACGCGCCGACTCTCGCGGCCCTGCTCGTCGGCATAGGTCAGCTCCACCTTGTGGCCGGCGTGGATGGCGGCGCGCAAGCGGGCCATGTCCAGCCCGTCCGCGAGGTTGGCGAAGTTGGGCGGGGTGCGGGTGGCGGGATCCAGCAGCATCGGCCGCAGGTGCTCGGGCACGGTGGCGGCGATCTTGGCCACCAGGTCGCGGGCCGCCCGCGCCAGGGCCGGATCGCCGCGCGAGGCGACCCACTGGGCGCCCAGCACGGCCGCCTCGACCTCGTCGGCGGTCAGCATCAGGGGCGGCATGTCGAAGCCGGCGTCGAGCACGTAGCCGACGCCTGCCTCGCCGCGGATCGGTGCCCGCTGCGACATCAGGGCGGCGATGTCGCGGTAGACGCTGCGCTTGGAGGTCTCCAGCTCGGCGGCCATGGCCTGGGCGGTCACCGGCCCGGAGGCCCGGCGAAGGATCTGGATGATCTGGAACAGGCGGTCGGCGCGGCGCATGGCAGCGACCTTCGCATGCTGACAGCAGGCTGTCAGCAGGGGTCCGCTATCCCTGTCGCCATCCAAGGAGGACCCGCCATGATCACGCTTTACGTCGCCGGCGAAGGCTTCGGCCTGCCCGAATACAGCCCCTACGCCATGAAGACCGAGATCCAGCTGCAGCTGGCCGACCTGGCCTACGAGAAGCGCCCGGGCCGCCGCGAGGACTCGCCCAAGGGCCAGATCCCCTGGATCGTCGACGGCGGCCGGACCATCGCCGACACCACCTTCATCCGCGCCTATCTCGAGGAGACCTACGGGGTCGACCTCGACGCCGGCCTGACGCCCGGGCAGCGGGCCCAGGCCTGGGCCATGGAGCGGATGGCCGAGAACCAGCTGGGCTGGGTCGGCGCCCATTTCCGCTTCCTCAAGCCGGACAACTTCGCCCGCGGCCCGGCCCACTGGTTCGATGAGGCGCCCGAGCCGATGCGCGAGAGCCTGCGGGCCGGGCTGGTCGAGGCGGTCGGGGCCAATGTGCGGGCGGTCGGCATCGGGCGGCACAGCGACGAGGAGATCGCCTGGCTTGCCGAGCGGTCGCTGAAGGCTATCGTGGCGACGCTTGGCGACAAGCCCTTCCTCTACGGCGACCGGCCGGTCGGGTCTGAGGCGGTGGTGTTCTCGATCCTGGCGACGACGCTGAACCCCTTCTTCGACTGCCCGGTGCGCCGCGCCGCCGAGGGCATGCCGACCCTGATGGCCTACATCGAGCGGATGATGGCCCGGTTCTATCCGGAGCATATGGCGCTGGCGGCGTAGGGGCTCAGCCCGCCCCCAGCCTGGCCAGCACCACCCGGGGGATCTTCAGCTCGGCGATGATCGGCCGGTGGTCGGTCAGGCCGCTGAGTTCGCGCTGCACGAAGAGCTGCCACACCGCGTCCGTCGCGGCCTTGACCAACGCCGGGCGGTCGGCCTCCTCCGGGGCCTCGGCCAGCGCCTGCAGCGCCTTCTGGGCCGTCTCTCCGACCCGGCCAAGGCTGCTGGCCTTCTCGGCGCCGATCTCGGCTTCGACGGCGCTGAGGGCGCTCTCGCGGGCCGAGGCGCGGCCGAGGGTCTGGGGCAGGCGGAAGGACATCTGGGCAGTCTCCAGCAACGGCGCGCAGAGGGCAACGCGCGGGGCGGCGTCATGCTCCGCCTTTGCCCTGGGCCGCCATGCGGAGTAGGAAGCGCGCCACCCTGAGCCAGAGCTGATCCCGTTGTCCCAAACCACCGCCGTCTTCGGCCACCCCCCGCTCGCCCTCGCCGATGTCCCGGCCGGCGCCGTCCAGACCTCGCCGCTGGTCCCCGGCGCCCAGGCCCTGGAGGCGCAGGCCCCGGCCAGCCTGGCCGAGATCGTCATGCTGGCCCCGCCGGCGACGGTGGAGCGGCGCGGCGCCCTGGCGGCGGCCCTGAAGGCGCTCAACCCCGAGGGCCGGCTGATCGCCATGGCCCCCAAGGACAAGGGCGGCTCGCGCCTGGCCGGCGACCTGGCGCTGCTGGGCGCGCCGTTCAACGAGAGCGCCAAGCGCCACCACCGCATCTGCCACGTCCGCCGCCCCGCCGACCTGACCGCCGTCGAGGCCGCCATCGCCGAGGCGGCGCCGCGCGACCTCGAGGGCCTTGGCCGCACCCAGCCCGGGATCTTCAGCTGGGACCGCGTCGACGCCGGCACCGCCCTGCTGATCAGCCGCCTGCCGGCCTTCAAGGGCCCGGGGGCCGACTTCGGCTGCGGCATCGGGCTGCTGGCCGGCAAGGTGCTGGAGAGCCCCGCCGTCACCAGCCTGGCCCTGGTCGACATCGACCGCCGGGCCATCGAGGCGGCGAAGGCCAATGTCGGCGATCCCCGCGCCAGCTTCCACTGGGCCGACCTGCGCGGGACCGAGCCGCCGCTGGCCGACCTGGAGTTCGTGGTCATGAACCCCCCGTTCCACGACGCCGGGGCCGAGGACCGGGCGCTGGGCCAGGTCTTCATCCGCCGCGCCGCCGGAGCCCTGAAGAAGGGCGGGACCTGCTGGCTGGTCGCCAACCGGCACCTGCCCTACGAGGCGGTGCTGGGCGAGCACTTCAAGGCCGTCACCCCCCAGGGCGAGGCGGGCGGCTACAAGGTCTATGAGGCCCGCAAGTGACCCCGAGGCCGCTGTCTGTCCGGCTGGACCGGCTGCTGGCCAACATGGGCTATGGCAGCCGCCGGGAGATCGCCGCCCTGGCCGCCGCCGGCCAGGTGGTGCTGGACGGGGTCCCCATCCGAAAGGGCGACGCCAAGGTTCAGGTCGCCCGCGACCTGCCCGCCCGGATGACCGTGCGCGGCGCCCCCCTCGATCCGCCGCCCGGCCTGGCGCTGGTGATGCACAAGCCGCTGGGGGTGACCTGTTCGCACAAGGAGGTCGGGGCGCTGGTCTATGACCTGCTGCCGCAGCGCTGGAAGGCGCGGGAGCCGGCCATCTCGACGGTCGGGCGGCTGGACAAGGACACCAGCGGCCTGCTGCTGCTGACCGACGACGGCGACCTGCTGCACCGGATCATCTCGCCGCGCGCCAACGTCGCCAAGCGCTACCTCGTCACCCTGGCCCGGCCGATGGAGGGCTCGGAGGGCGCGACCTTCGCCGCCGGTACCCTGCTGCTGGAGGGGGAGGACAAGCCGCTGGCCCCCGCCGAGCTGGAGGTGCTGTCGCCGACCACCGCCCACCTGACCATCCATGAGGGCCGCTACCACCAGGTGCGCCGGATGTTCGCCGCCGTCGGCAACCATGTGGAGGCCCTGCATCGCGACCGGGTCGGCGGCCTGGACCTGCCGGACGACCTGGCGCCGGGCGCCTTCCGCATGCTCGATGACGCCGGTGTCGCGGCCATCTTTACCCCTCGCTAACCCTTCGGAACGCCCGGGGAACAAAGCCCGGATTTGTGCGCTTCATTGACGTAACCGTCGTGGGCGTACCGTCGTGTCAAACCTCGCCAAAGCCGTCATCGCCTTCACCGCCCTCGCCGGCGCGGGCTTCCTTCTGGGCGCCGCCGGCGAGGGCGGTGAAGGCGATG
>SDZP01000289.1 GCA_004144935.1 Caulobacteraceae bacterium
AGCACGAAGTTGCCCGTGCCCCCGGTCGCCCGGGTGATGGTCAGGACGTCGTCGCCGTTCTGGCCATACATCTGGTCCGAGGTCCCGCCGGTGTCGGTCAGGGTGTCGGCGCCGTCGCCGCCGATCAGGTTGTCGTTGCCGAGGCCGCCGTCCAGCAGATCGTCGCCCGCCCCGCCTTCTAGCCGGTCATTGCCGCCGAAGCCGCCGAGGATGTCGTTGCCGGCGTTGCCCTTCAGGGTGTTGGCGGCCTCGTTGCCGTGGATCAGGTCGTTGCCGCCGCCGGTGGTGGCGTTCTCGATGACCACCCCGTTGGCGATCGTGTAGCCGCCGAAGATGCCGTAGGCGTAAGAGACGAAGCCGCCGCCGCCTTCCTCGTACTGCAGGCTGGCCGCCCGCAGGTCGATGAGCGCCTCGCGGGCCCCGGTGTAGCGGATTTCGTCCGTGCCGCCGCCGTCCCAGATGGTCTGGTAGAAGGTGCCGGGCGCGTTGACGTCCTTCATCGAATAGATGTTGGCGCCGGCATTATACTCCTCGTTGACGCCGTACTTGTCCTGGATGACGGCGATGTCGAGGGCGGCCAGCGTCCCCTGCCAGCCGAACGGGTCGGCGTTCTGGGCCAGGATATCGCCGCTGCTGGGCATGCCGTAGGGCGAGGTCTGCCAGCCGTCATTGTAGGACATGACGGTGAAGACCTGCTGGCTCAGATTGTAGTCGCCCAGCTGGCCGCCGACGGCCCCCTCGACCGGATCGTCGCTCGGCTCGGCACCGCGCATGATGGTCGAATGGCCGCCGTTGTCGTGCGGGTGGGCCATGCCGTGGCCGTGGCCGAACTCGTGTAGCAGGGTGGAGAAGTAGAAGCCGCCCTGGCTGACCCCCGCTTGCGTCCAGCGGGCGTCGCCGGCGTTGAACTCGGCCTGGCCTTCGTTGGGCTCGTTCGGTGGGCTCATCCGGCCGAGCAGGCTGGCGCCCGGTCCCGGCGTGCCGAGGTAGGTGATGAACTTCAGGTCGGCGGCGGCGCGGTTGTCGACCTCGATGTAGATGATGTCGGCGACATGCTCGTACTGATCCAGCGCCTTGCGGAAGGCAGCCTTTTCCCAGTCCTTCATGTTCTGGGCCTGGACCATGGTGGCCAGCCCGCCGGGTTCCTCGTCGAGGAACAGGTCGCCCTGCTTGGCAAAATAGTAGGTGATGACGTTCTTGCCGACGATGCCGAACTCGTTGTTGGTCACCGGTGTCGAGCCGTCCGGGGCCTTGTCGTTGGGCCGCGTGCCGTTGTTGCCGTCCGGATTGCGCGAACTGCGATCGAAGACGCTGCCCCAGTCGATCGAGCTCAGCGGGCTGTCGGGCGAATAGAAGGGCACATAGGCGTTCGGATCGCCGCCCTCGAGGGTCTCGACGAATATCTCGTAGTCGCCCACCCCGTCGCCGGTTGTGCCGTTGGCCGCTTCCTGGTCGAAGGACATGGCGTTGACGTAGTACGTCCCGGTCGCCGTCGCCGTGTAGGTCAGGATGGCGTCCAGCCCCTGCGGGGTGTTCGGCCCGCCGCCGTCGGCGCTCATGATGAAGGTCCCGCTGGCGTCGAACAGCTCGATATAGCTGTCCAGCAGCGGCACGATGCTGGGCCCGCCGACCTTCTGGAACATTGAGATGTCGTAGGTCTGGCCCTGGACCAGCTCGACCTTGAACCAGTCCTGGTCGCCGATCGTATCGATGGTGGCGACGATGTGGGCGCCATCAACGGCCAGGGTGTCGGTCGTCGTGGAGTCGGCCGGATGCAGGTCGGTGGTGATCAGCAGCGGCTGGGTCGGCAGCACCGGCTTGAAGTCGCCGACGCCGTCGAAGACGAAGGCCGTATAGCCTTTGCCGGCCCAGGCTGTGCCGGCCGGGACCGTGGTCGGCGCCGAAGCGGCTGGCGAGGCCAGGCTGCTGGTCGCCAACAGGTCGGCGAAACTGTGCGAGGTCGCAGGCGCCCTCTCATCGAGACCGGCGACCTTGCGGCCGAGCAGGATGTCGTCACGGGCGTCCATGTGTATCGCCGCTTGCGTGCGGTATGCCATTTCGAATTTCCCTCCAACGGGCGAAACGGCTCCCGCCGCCGCCCGCCCTGTCTAGGTCAACGAGCGGGGACGGCCGGGACAACCCGGCCCAGGTTCAAAAGCTGGTGCACTGTGGGAGACAGGAGGAGGGTGCGCGCGGGCGTGATGGCAGTCCATCCCCCGATGCCGCAACTAATGACCACGCGTTTGACCCTCCAGCCAATCGCGAAGGTTAACGTGGTTTCAAATGAAACGGTTCCGAGGGTCGCTGAACGGCGGCGTACGGACGTTCGAACGCAGAGGGCGGCCGACGGTTACAACCGCCGGCCGCCCTCAAGTGTTGGCCCGAAGGCAGACGCTACCGCGCGAACTTCTGGAACTTGATCCGGTGCGGGATCAGGCTGTCGACGCCCAGGCGGCGTTTCTTGTCTTCCTCGTACATCTCGAAGTTCCCTTCGAACCACTCTACGTGGCTGTCGCCTTCGAAGGCGAGGATGTGGGTGGCCAGACGGTCCAGGAACCAACGGTCGTGGCTGATGACCACGGCGCAGCCGGCGAAGCCTTCCAGCGCCTCCTCGAGGTTCTGCAGGGTCTCGATGTCCAGGTCGTTGGTCGGTTCGTCGAGCAGGATCAGGTTGCCGCCGGTGGCCAGGGTCTTGGCCAGGTGGACGCGGTTGCGCTCACCGCCGGAGAGCAGGCCAACCTTCTTCTGCTGGTCGCCGCCCTTGAAGTTGAAGCTGCCGACATAAGCCCGGCTGTTCAGCTCCCGCTTGCCGACCATCATCACGTCGGTGCCGCCGCTGATCGCCTGCCAGACGGTGTGGTTGGGATCGAGGTCGTCGCGGCTCTGGTCGACATAGGCCAGCTTGACCGTCTCGCCGACCTTTACCGTGCCGGCGTCCGGCTTTTCCTGGCCGGTGATCAGCTTGAACAACGTGGACTTGCCGGCCCCGTTGGGACCGATCACCCCGACGATGCCGTTCGGCGGCAGCCGGAAGGTCAGGCCCTTGAACAGGACCTTGTCTCCGTACTCCTTCTCCAGGTCGGTGACCTCGAGCACGACATTGCCCAGGCGCGGGCCGGGCGGAATCTGGATGACCGCGTGGGTCTGGGCCTGACGGCTGTTTTCCTGCTCCCGGACCATCTCGTCGTAAGCCGCCAGACGGGCCTTGGACTTGGCCTGGCGGGCCTTGGCGCCCGACCGGACCCACTCCAGCTCGCGGGTCAGGGCCCGCTGGCGGGACTCAGATTCGGACTGCTCCTGCACGACCCGCTTGGTCTTCTGCTCCAGCCAGCCGGAGTAGTTGCCCTCGAAGGGGATGCCCTTGCCGCGGTCCAGCTCCAGGGTCCACTTGGTCACCTGGTCGAGGAAGTAGCGGTCGTGGGTGACGAGGATGACGCAGCCCGGGAAGGCTTCCAGGTGATGCTGCAGCCAGGCCACGGACTCGGCGTCCAGGTGGTTGGTCGGCTCGTCGAGCAGCAGCATGTCGGGCTTGGAGAGCAGCAGCCGGGCCAGCGCCACCCGGCGCTTCTCACCGCCCGAAAGCTGGGTCACGCCGCTGTCGTTGGGCGGACAGCGCAGGGCGTCCATCGCCATCTCGATGCGGCTGTCGATGTCCCAGAGGTCGCCGGCGTCGATCTTCTCCTGGAGGGCGGTCATCTCCTCCATCAGCTCGTCGGTGTAGTTCTCGCCCATCTCGGCGGCGACGGCGTTGAAGCGGTCGAAGACGGTCTTCTCCTCGCACCAGGCGATGACGTTTTCCCAGACGGTCTTGCTGTCGTCCAGGTGCGGCTCCTGCTCCAGGTAACCGCGCTTGATGCCGTCGGCGGCCTTGGCCTCGCCGCTGAATTCCTTGTCGATGCCGGCCATGATCTTCAGCAGGGTGGACTTGCCCGAGCCGTTGACGCCGACGACGCCGATCTTGGCGTCCGGGTAGAAGGACAGCCAGATGTTCTCGAAAAGCTTCTTGCCGCCAGGAAAGGACTTGGACAGGCCCTGCATCTGGAAAATGTATTGAGCAGCCATGGGGGCGCGCGATCCGGGTCGAAAAGGATGGGGAGTTGGGCGCGGGATGTAGCGACCGTGGCGGGCGAAGGCAATGGCGCCGCCACCGTGCGGCCCTCATGGTGGTCAAGAATGGGGCTGCGTTACGAAGAAGACATTGGGAACGGGGAGCGGTTCCATGCCATCGATCCTCGGCCCGCTGCTAGGATGACACCGACGATGCACCGCCCTGCCCTCCTGACCCTCGCCCTCGTCCTCACCGCCGGGGCCGCCGTCGCCGCTGCCCCGGCCGACCGCCTCGCGCCCCTGCAGGGCGACTGGCCGAGCGGCGGCAGCGTTGTCACCATCCAGGGCGGCTCGGCCAAGGTCACCCGCCTCTCCGACGCCGATCGCAAGGCAGGCTACGGCGACGGCGACATCCTGGTCCAGGGCCTGGCCTACCAGCGCACCGACACCCTCAAGAACGGCGACAGCCGCCTCACCTACGCCGGAACCTGCCGCACGCCGACCCCGGGCCGCGGGGCGACCAAATGGGTGGTCAGCGATTGCACCCTGCAGCTGACGACGCCGGCGGACGGCGGCGTCAGCTGCAGGGTGCAAT
>SDZP01000290.1 GCA_004144935.1 Caulobacteraceae bacterium
GGTGCTGGCGACGGCGGCGAGCAGGGGCAGGCGACGCGCCGCCAGCACCTCGGCGGCGGTCAGCAGGTGGCTGATGCCGCCCAGGTAGGTTCCGCCGACCAGGATCGCCGGAACGTCCAGAGCCGCCAGCAGGTCGAGGCCGGTCGCCGTGTCGGTGACCGGCGACATCAGGCCGCCGACGCCTTCGATCAGCAGCACCTCGGCCGGCGCGGCGGCGATCCTGGCGCGGCAGCTGTCAACGAGGCCGTTCAGCGACAGGGTCACGCCCTCGCGGCGGGCGGCCGCGGGCGGCGACAGCGGGGCGGCGAAACGCAAGGGGCAGATCTCGGCGATGGCCTCCGGCGTCGGCTCGCGGTCGAGCGCGGCCAGCAGTCGGCCGGCGTCGCTCTCTTCCGGCCGGGCGGGGTCGTAGCCGCTCGCCACCGGCTTGAAGACGGCGACCGATAGGCCGGCGGCGAGCAGGGCGCGGGCCAGGGCGGCGGTGACCCAGGTCTTGCCGACGTCGGTGCCGGCCCCGGCGACGAACAGCGTCCTCATGCCGCCTTCCGGGCGCGCAGGTCGGCGACCGCGCCGGCCAGCCGCAGGACATCGGCGTCGGCATGCAGGGCGCTGAAGGTGAAGCGCAGGCGGGCCGTCCCCTCGGGCACCGTCGGCTGGCGGATCGCCACGGCGAGGAAGCCGGCGGCTTCCAGGCCGCGCTGGGCGCCCAGCGCCGCCTCGGCCGGGCCAAACAGCACCGGCACGATGGGGCTCTGCGCCGGCGCCAGGCCAAGCGCGTCGGTGAACAGCCGGGCCTTGCGGATCGGCTCGGCGCAGAGGGCCGGGTCGGCGTCGATGACGTCCAGGGCGGCGATGGCGGCGGCGGCGTTGGCCGGCGGCAGGCCGGTGGAATAGATCACGGTGCGGGCCCGGGTCTTGATCAGGTCGATGACCGGCCGGCTGGCGCAGAGATAGCCGCCGTATCCGCCGATGGCCTTGGACAGGGTGCCCATCTGCAGCGGCGGCTTGGCGACGCCGTCGAACGCGAAGGCGGAGCCCCGTCCGCCGCCGACGACGCCGATGCCGTGGGCGTCGTCGGTCATCAGCCAGGCGTCGTGCGCGGCGCAGAGCGGGACCATCCGTTCCAGCGGCGCGAGATCGCCGTCCATCGAGAAGACCCCGTCGGTCAGCACCAGGGCGTTGGCGTGGTCCGCGCGGTGGTCGGCGAGCAGGGCCTCGAGATGGTCCATGTCGTTGTGGCGGAACAGCAGGGTGCGGGCCGGCGACAGCTGCGCTCCGGCCCACAGGCAGGCATGGGCCAGTTCATCGATCAGGATCAGGTCATCCTTGCCGGTCAGGGTCGGGACGATGCCGGTGTTGGCCAGGTAGCCCGAGCCGAACACGCAGGCCGCTTCGGTCCCCTTGAGCCGGGCCAGCCGGGTCTCCAGCGCCTCGATCAGCGGGTTGTCGCCGGTGATCAGCCGCGAGGCGCCGGACCCGGTTCCCCAGCGCGCCACGGCCTCGGCGGCGGCGGCCTGCACGGAGGGATGGTGCGACAGGCCCAGGTAGTCGTTGCAGGAGAAGCTGATCAGCACCCGGCCGCCACGCTCGACCCGGACCCCGTCCAGCCGGCCGGTGGGCGCCAGGGTCCGCTTCAGGTTCAGCGCCTCCAGGCCTGCGAGCTTGCCGCCCGCGAAGGCGTCCAGGCTGTCCATGCCGCTTGTCTCCCCTGCGCGGGCTCGGCATAGGCATGCGCGCCGCCCAGCGCAAACCAAAAGGCCCTCCAAGCATGTCGGACCCCATGTCGGACCCCGCCTGGCTCGCCGAAGGCCGCCCGCACCTGTGGCGGCCCTACTGCCAGATGAAGACCGCCAACCCGCCGCTGCCCGTGGTGGCGACCCGGGGCGCGCGGCTGGTGCTGGCCGACGGGCGGGAGCTGGTCGACGGCCTGGCCAGCTGGTGGACCGCCTGCCACGGCTACAACCACCCCCACATCGCCGCCGCCGTGCGGACGCAGCTGGAGACCCTGCCGCATGTGATGTTCGGCGGGCTGACCCACGAGCCGGCCAACCGCCTGGCCGCCCGGCTGGCCAAGCTGCTGCCCGGCGACCTGGACCATGTGTTCCTGGCCGAGTCCGGTTCGGTGTCGGTCGAGATCGCCATGAAGATGGCGCTGCAGTTCCACATCAATCGCGGGGTGAAGGGCCGGACCCGCTTCCTGGCGTTTCGCGGCGGCTATCACGGCGACACCCTGGCGACGATGACCGTCTGCGACCCGGACGAGGGCATGCACAGCCTGTTCGACGGGGTGATGCCCCGCCAGGTGATCGGCGACCTGCCGCGCGACGAGGCCTCCACGGCGGCGCTGGAGGCTCTGGTCGCCGCCCATGCGCACGAACTGGCCGCCATCGTCGTCGAGCCGCTGGTGCAGGGGGCCGGCGGCATGCTGTTCCACCCGCCGGAGGTCCTGCGCACCCTGCGCCGCATCGCCGACGACCACGGCCTGCTGCTGATCCTCGACGAGATCTTCACCGGCTTTGGCCGCACCGGCACGCTGTTCGCCATGGAGCAGGCCGGCATCGTCCCCGACGTCGTCACCCTGTCCAAGGCCCTGACCGGCGGGACCATGCCGCTGTCGGCGGCGGTGGCCCGGCGGCCTGTGTTCGAGGCCTTCTGGAGCGACGATCCCGGCGCCGCCCTGATGCACGGCCCCACCTACATGGCCCACGCCCTGGCCTGCGCCGCCGCCAACGCCTCGCTGGACCTGTTCGAGGACGGCGGCTGGACCGCGGACCTGGCGCGGGTGTCGGCGGGACTGGAGGCGGGGCTCGCCCCCTGCCGCGACATGTCCGGGGTGGTCGAGGTGCGGGTGCTGGGCGCGATCGGCGTCGTCGAGCTGGACCGGGTCGACGATCTGGAGGCCCTGCGCGCCGCCTTCCTGGGGCATGGGGTCTGGGTGCGGCCGCTGGGCCGGGTGGTCTATCTGACGCCGGCCTTCACCATCCGGGATGAGGACCTGGCGGTGCTGACCGGCGCGGTGCGGGCGGTGGTGGCCGGTCGTTCACGGGGCGGCTGAAATTTATCCATCGCCGCCAACCGGCCCCCTATCGCGCCGGCCCGTTGTGAGGTTTGCTGGCGATACGAGCCGGGACGAACCGGCCACAGAGGGAGAAAGGCGATGGGCGCGGACATGACGGCGCGGTTCACGGCGCAGGACGTCGAGGCCTGGGAGCGCGACGGCGTCACCCTGCTGCATGACCTGTTCACGCCGGAGGAATGCGCGGCGGTGCGCGCCGACTTCGACATCGTCTTCGCCCGCGAGGGCGCCGAGACGCCGCTGAACAGGAAGGGGGAGGGCGAGGTCGGCAAGTTCCATCCCTCGCAGTTCAAGACCCTGGAATCGCCGCCCTTCGACTGCTCGCCGGCGCTGAACCTGATCGGCGCCCATCCGGCCCTGGTCGCCTTCGCCCGGGCGGCGCTGAAGACCGACGACGTGCATCTCTACCAGTGCCAGGCCTGGGCCAAGTTCACCGGCGACGCCGACTACGACCAGCCGTTCCACTGCGACTTCTCGAACCACACCCTGACCGCGCCGTCGGAAGACCCGGTGAAGAACTGCGTGACCATCTTCTGCTACTTCACCGACGTCACCGACGCCCACGGGGCCACCCACTATGTGACCCGCCCCGACAGCGACAAGGTCGCCGGGCCGGTGGCCTCGCTCAACCAGGATCCCGAGGCCCAGGCGACCCTGCAGGCCGGCCTGCTTCCCTACTCTCGGTCGAGCGCCTCGTCAGCGGGAACTGCGATCGCCTACACCACCGACGTCTACCACCGCGGCACCAACCTGACGGCGCCGGGCGGGCGCCGCTACGCGGTGATGGCCTGTTTCAAGAAGGCCGGGGACGAGAGCATCGGCTTCACGGCCTGGCAGTTCCACCACACCAAGCCCTGGTCGCGCATCTTCGATCACGCCACGCCCGAACAGCTGGCCTGCTTCGGCGTGCAGAGGCCAGGAGACCCCTTCTGGACGGAGACGACGATCGCCCGCACCCAGGAGCGCTATCCGGGCTGGAACGCCGCGCCCTATCGGGCGGCCCTGGCCGGAGGGTGAGCCGCGATTTCGAGATCGGGCCGGACTACCGGCGGGCGCGGGAGTTCGAGGTTGCGGCCGGCGCGCCGAGAGGCGTGGTCCACGCCTTCGCGATGCGTTCGGCCGACAGCCGGATCTATCCGGGCATCCGGCGGATCGACAACGCGGTCACCCGCCGCCGCGACGCCCACGGCAACCGCCTGGCCGCCGAGGCGCATGAGCAGTCGCAAGCCGCGCCCTACGTTCGGACCGTCTGGGTCTATGTGCCCGCGCAGCTGGCGCCGGGAACCCCGGCCCGGTTCATGGTGGTGCAGGACGGGCATGCCTATCTGAACGGCCTGCCGCCGGTGCTCGACAGCCTGATCGCCGAGGGCCGCATCCCGCCGCTGGTCGCCATCCTGGTCGACAGCGGCGGCGGCGATGCGCAGGGCTCCCAGCGTGGGCTGGAGTACGACACGGTCTCGGGCCTCTACGGCGACTTCATCGAGACCGAGGTGCTGCCCCGCGTGACGGCGCAGACCCGCGTCGTGCTGACC
>SDZP01000291.1 GCA_004144935.1 Caulobacteraceae bacterium
CACCTTCGAGGCCTCGGCGTAACCGTTGTAGATCACCCAACGCCGCTTGCGGCCGACGTCGTAGCTGTCCTTGTCGTCGCGGGCTTCGTAGTAGCTGTTGCCGTAGTCGTCCTCGCCGATCTTCACGCCCCGGCGCTTGATATGGAACGTCTGCCCAAGCGTGGCGCCGTTCCACCAGGTAAAGATCGCTTTCAGCACAGGAGAATCCGTAAGGCGGGAGGGGTCGGGACTTGGCGCGGAACATAGAGGGCGACGGGGGAAAGTGGAAGCGGGATCGGGCGTGCTACGGCCTCCCTCCCCTTTATGGGGAGGGACAGACCGCGCAGCGGTCAGGGTGGGGAAGTAGGATGCAGCGCGCCCCTACCCGGGAATACCCCACCCTGGCGCCTTCGGCGCCTGTTCCTCCCTATAAAGCGGAGGGAGTTTGCGCTCCGCGCCTCACAACATCTTGTGGATGACCCTACGCCGCACCCCATCATCTATTGCCTGCCCCTGCCCCGCGTCCTACCCTGAACGCCTCAGCGTGGGAGCAGCGGGCGTATGCGTTTCGAGCGGCGGCGAGCCAAGGGCGCGGGGCCCGAGGTCGAGCTTCGCACCCTGGAGGGGGCGAACGCCCTGACCGGCGTGCTGGCCCCGGTCAGCTGGCCGAGCGCCCGCGTCCAGGCCTGGGCCGACTGGGCCGAGACCCTGGCCGAACCCGCCGCCGCCAAGGACCCGCCCAACGTCCTGAGCCAGCCGCTGACGCCGCTCGGCCTGCTCGGCGGCGGCCCGGCCCGCAAGGCGCAGGACCTGGCCAACCGGGGCTGGACCGCCGGCCTCTTCGCCCGTCCCACTGACGCCGGGGCCTTCCGCGACGAGCTGTTCGCCCTGATGAGCCATTGCGCCGCCGCCTTCGCCGGTCCGGCGCGGCCCGCGCCCACGCCGGTCATCGATCTCGCCGCCCCCGACGCCGACCGCCGCCTCGCCGCCTTCGCCGCCGAGATCGCCGCCCACGACCTCGCCGTCCCGGCGCTGCGCACCCTGACCGGGCGCCTGACCGCGGTCAGCGACGCCGTCCGCCGCTGCGAGGGCGACGCCAGCGCCTGCGCCGACCCGTCCGCCAACCCGGCGCTGGCCCGCATGGCCCTCGCCGCCCGCGCCGCCGGGGCCAGCGACGCCGCCATCTCCGACGCCATCGGGGCCGGCCTCTGCGGCCTTTCCACCGCCGCGCCCGCCGCCGAGGCCGCCCGCCGCCCCGCCGTCGTCCTGCAGGCCGCCGACGACGCCCACACCGGCCGCGAGCGCGACCTGGCCGCCCTCGGCTGGCGCACCGGCGCCGCGACGCTTGCCCTGACCGCCCAGGACGCCGCCGGCCTCTCGGCCCGCGCCGCCGGTCCGGTCGCCGCCCTGGACCTGCTCGCCTTCCAGGATGGCCGCGCCTTCGACACGCCCGGCTTCGAGGCCGCATCCCGCCTGCTGGCCGCCGCCGTCCGCCTGGACGCCGGTCCGGATGCGCCGGCCACCCTGACCCTGGCCAATACCGCCGCTCTGATCGTCGCCCGGGGCCTGGCCTACGACAGCGACGAGGCCCGCGACCTGACCGCCGACCTGTGGAGCCGCGCCGCCTCCGCCGCCCGCGGCCTGGCCGACGTCGCCCCGCACGAGGACGACGATCTGCAGCTGCGCCTGGGCGCCTCGTCCATGGCCGCCGCGCCCTGGTCCGGCCCGCTCACCCTGGCCGAAACCGAGGACGGCGAGACCGTCCGCGTTATCGCCGAACCGGCCCTCGACGCCCTGGCCTACCTCGGCGAAGACCCCGACGCCCTGCGCCTGGCCCTGCTCGGCCACCGCGACTTCGCCGAGGCCCCGCACATCAACAGCGCCGCGCTGGCGGCGCTCGGCTTCACGGTGCTGGAGACCGAGTCCCTCCAGGCCGTCCTGCCCCTGGTCGGCGATCTGCGCGACGCCTTCCGCCCCCTGGTCGTCGGCGAGGGCTTCCTGCGCGACATCCTCGGGGCCGATCCCGAGGCCCTGCGCCAGCCGGGCTTCGACACCCTTGGCCTCGCCGGCTTCAGCGACCGCCAGATCGCCGAGGCCAACGCCTGGGTCCTCGGCTCGCCCGCCCTCGATCAAGCCACCGACCTGTCGCAGGCCGCCCGGGCCATCCTCGACCCCGACCCGTCCTTCTCCGCCCGCCTGGCCCTGCACGCCGCCATCGAGGACGCCTGCGGCCACGCCGGGGCCCTGCGCCTGCCGCTGGCCTTCGCCGCCCTGCCCTCGGAAGCCGCCCTGCTGCAGGCCCAGGCCCTTGCCGCCGGCGTCCGCGCCCTGCGCCTCGACCGCGCCGGCGCGCCCCTCGCCTTCAGCCTCGCCATCCCGGATGAAGCCGCCCCGGAAGCGCCCCGTGCCGCCCCCGCGCAGGAGCGCATCATCGAACGGGTGGTCGAGCGCAACCGCACGCGCCGCAAGCTGCCCGACCGCCGCAAGGGCTACATCCAGAAGGCGGCCGTCGGCGGCCACAAGGTCTATCTGCACACCGGCGAGTACGACGACGGCGAGCTCGGCGAGATCTTCATCGACATGCACAAGGAGGGCGCCGCCTTCCGAAGCGTGATGAACAATTTCGCCATCGCCATCTCCATCGGCCTGCAATACGGCGTGCCGCTCGAGGAGTTCGTCGACGCCTTCGTCTTCACCCGCTTTGAGCCGGCCGGCCCGGTCACCGGCAACGACACCATCCGCAGCGCCACCTCGATCCTCGACTACGTCTTCCGCGAACTAGGCGTCAGCTACCTGGGCCGAACCGACCTCTCCAACGCCGACGGCGAGCCGCTCAACGCCGATGGCCTCGGCCGCGGCAAGGCAGACGACGCGCTCGCCTACGAAGCCGAACCCCAGCCCGCCAGCCGCTTCATCTCCAAGGGCTTCAGTCGCGGCGCGGCGCCCGACAACCTGGTCTTCCTGCCGTTCGGCAAGCGCCCCGGCGAGCTCATGCCCGACAATCCCCGCGCCGCCAGCGTCTGCCCGTCCTGCGGCGACCAGTCGGTCTTCAGCGGCGTCTGCGACACCTGCGGCATCGTGGTGGAGCAGAACGTCTCGTCCTGACCACGCCCGGCTTTTACCCACGCGGGCGATATCCTTCCACCACGCCACCCTAACACGACCTCTATGCGATCATCACGGTATCCGTATGCGGCCACCATCCTCTTAGCATTGAATTGATTGATGTTTTTGTCTTCCCGGCATGCAAAAATGCTATAATGCCCGTCCGCTTCGACAAGCGCCTGGCATTAACCGAACAAAGACCCATCCCGTGCGAGGATGGCCCCATGAAACGCCTCGCCCTGCTCATCCTCGCGACCGCCGCCCTCGCCGGCCCCGCGACCGCCCAGAACGCCGGCCAGATCGCGCGGGTGCGCGGCGGCGCCAGCTGCCCCGGCTGCAACCTTTTCCAGGCCGACCTCATGGGCCTGGAGCGCGGCGGCCTCAACTTCGCCAGGGCCCGGCTGCGCCAGGCGACCCTGACCGCCGCGGTCATGAACCGGGCCAACTTCGCCGGCGCCGACCTGCGCGACGTGGACGCCTCGGCCGCCACCTTCTCCAGCGCCAGCTTCGCCGGCGCCAACCTGACCAACGCCAACTTCGTCGGCAGCTACCTGCAGGGCGCCAACTTTCGGGGCGCCACCCTGACCGGGGCGGTGTTCTCCGGCGCCGAGATGGACCGGGCCGTCGGCCTCACCCAAGGCCAGTTGAACGGCGCCTGCGGCGACGATTCCACCCGCCTGCCCCGCGGCCTGCGCATCCCGCGCTGCTGAGGCGCCACGGCCAAAAGCCTAATCCTTACCGCGAATTAAGTGGCGCTGCTGGCGGGGCTGAGCCACAAACTGACCTCGATGAACAAGCTCGCAGTCGCCCTTTCCGCCCTCGCCCTGCTGGCCACCGCCGGCGCGGCCCAGGCCCGGGTCTTCCCCGGCGAGAAGGACATCCCCCGTCAGCTGTCGTTCGGCGGCGCCTGCCGCAACTGCGACCTGTCGGGCAAGAAGCTGGTCAACGCCCGCTTCACCGGCGCCGACTTCGGCGGCGCGGTCCTCTCCCGGGCCGACCTGCGGGGGGCCAGCTTCGTCGGCTCGAACTTCCAGGCGGCCCAGCTCTCCGACGCCAACCTGAACGGGGCCGAGATGATGGGCTCCAACTTCTCGGCCGCGGATTTCTCGGGCGCCGAGCTCGACGGGGTCGAGGCGGCCGGGGCGGTGTTCAACCGCACCAACTTCAGCCGCGCCAGCCTCGAAGGCGCCGAGTTGCCGGGCGTCAGCCTGGCCAGCGCCAACCTGACCGGGGCCAATTTCCGGGGCGCCGAGCTGCCCCATGCCGTCCTGACCCGGGTCGCGGCGCGCAACGCCAACTTCCGTGACGCCGAGCTGAACGGCGCCGTCCTGGTCGCCGGTGACTTCACCGACGCCAGCTTCCGCGACGCTGAGCTGACAGGGGCGGTGCTGACCCGGGGGGTCTTCGGCGGGGCCGATTTCCGCGACGCCGACCTCGCCGGCGCGGTGCTCTACGGGGCCGACCTGTCCCGGGCCCGGAACCTGACCCAGCACCAGGTGGGCCGTG
>SDZP01000020.1 GCA_004144935.1 Caulobacteraceae bacterium
GGCCAGGGACGGCACGGCGCGGAACAGCACCGAGAGCCCGATCAGAAGGACGGCCAGCGTGCCGAAGGACAACATCAGGACGGCGGGCGTTGACGAGGAAGAGATGATGGGGACGTCCGGCGCCCCGGGGCCCCAGATGATGAAGGCGATCGCGCCGGTCACGAGGATGCCGCCGAGGATCTGGATGATGCTTACCTGGCGGAGGATGCGCTTCATCGGTTCCTATCCAAAGCTGGCGATGCGAGCGCGGGGCCAGATAACCTCGACCTGCGGCGCGACCTCGCCGACCAGATCGAGAAACGGGCGGGCCTGCAGCCCAGCGGCGGCCAGATCCACCTGGATCGAACGGGGTAGTCCGCCGCTGTCTTCGCCGACCAGCGAAACCTGCCTGGCCTTGAGGTCGCCCTCGACAGTGATCCGCCCGATCTCCCTCCAAGGGATCAGCCGGTTCGGCCTGCCAGTGTATATTCCCGTATTATCGATCGCCAGGACGACCGCCGGGGAGAAGGCCAGGATCAGCAGGTTCACCGCGAGCCATAGCCCCCACAGGGTCGCGGCGGCGGCGATCAAGGTCCTGGACCAATCGCCCGCGAAGTAGGCCTGCTGGCCCACGTCGGCGACCGCTGGCAGTATCCATAGACCGAAGACGCCTCCCAGGTAATGCATGCGAGCGCGAAGGGACCGTCTCCAGGCGTAGCCCCCATCCCTGGACGCGTGGATCGGGCCGGCCCAGCCGACCTGGTCGATCACCACCGTCGCGAGGCAGCCCAGCCCCAAGACCGCCATGAGGAGAACGAAGGGAAGCAGGCCGCCATCCGGAATGATCCGGAACTGCAACGGCCGGGGCGCCTGGAAAAGGTAAAGGGCGCCGACGAGCACCAGGGCGATCACCATGAAGGGCTGGATAGCGCTCCAGGCCCGACCGACCACCCCGATTGTCTTCCCCGACGGGCTCATGCCGCCGAGCCTACATCCTGGATCGCGGCACGCCTAGACGGAGGCGAGAATGCTCTGTTCCACAACCTTGACCACGTCGCCCATGATCTCGGTCAGCTTGAAGTCCTTCGGCGTATAGACCCGCCGCACGCCCATCTGCTTGAGCACCAACGCGTCCTCCGGCGGGATGATGCCGCCGACGACGACGGGGATGTCGCCCAGGCCCTCGGCGCGCATCAGGCGGACGACCTCCTGCACGAGATCCAGGTGCGAGCCCGAGAGGATGGAGAGGCCGACGACGTGGGCGTTCGAGGCCCGGGCGCTGGCGACGATCTCCTCGGGGGTCGAGCGGATGCCGTCGTAGACCACGTCCATGCCGACGGCGCGGGCGCGGGTGGCGATCTGTTCGGCGCCGTTGCTGTGGCCGTCGAGGCCGGGCTTGCCGATCAGGTAGGTCAGGGGGCGGCCGAGCACGAGCGAGACGCGGGCGACCTCGGCCTTGACGGCCTCTAGGTCTTCAGCGTCGCCGGTGGCCACTGCCATAGCGACGCCGGTGGGGCCGCGGTACTCGCCGAACACCTCGCGCAGGGCGAAGCTCCATTCCCCGGTCGTGACCCCGGCGCGGGCGGCGGCGATCGAGGCTTCCATGACGTTGCGGCCCTCGGAGGCGGTGATCTTCAGTACACGGAGGGCTTCATCGGCGGCGGCTTGATCGCGGGCGGCGCGCCAGGCCTTCAGCTTGCCGACCACCTCGGCCTCGAGGCGCGGATCGACGGTCTCGATGGAGCCTTCGCCGGCCGACAGCGGGCTCTCCTCGGTATCGGTCCAGCGATTGACGCCGACCACGGTCATCTCGCCGGTCTCGATGCCCCGGAAGCGCATGGCGTTGGAACTGACCAGCTGTTCCTTCATGTAGCCGATGGCCGCCGAGGCGCCGCCCAGGGCGTCGATCTTCGCCAGTTCGCTGAGCGCCCCGGCCTTCAGTTCGGCGACCTTGGCCTCGACCACATGGCTGCCGGCGAACAGGTCCTCGTATTCCAGCAGGTCCGTCTCATAGGCCAGCACCTGCTGCATGCGCAGGCTCCATTGCTGGTCCCAGGGCCGGGGCAGGCCGAGCGCCTCGTTCCAGGCCGGGAGCTGCAGGGCGCGGCAGCGGGCGTCCTTGGACAGGGTGACGGCCAGCGCTTCCAGCAGGATGCGGTAGGGGTTGTTTTCCGGCTGCTGCTCGGTGAGGCCGAGGCTGTTGACCTGCACCCCATAGCGGAAGCGGCGGGCCTTGGCGTCCTGGACGCCGTAGCGATCGCGCAGGATTTCGTCCCAGAGGGCGGTGAAGCTGCGCATCTTGCACAGCTCGGTGACGAAGCGGACGCCGGCGTTGACGAAGAAACTGATCCGCGAACAGACGATATCGAAATCGGCCTCCGGAACCTGGCCGCCGGCCCGCACCGTATCGAGCACCGAGATGGCCGTGGCCAGGGCATAGGCCAACTCCTGCTCCGGCGTCGCCCCGGCCTCCTGCAGGTGGTAGCTGCAGACGTTGATCGGGTTCCACTTCGGGGTCTCGCGGTAGCACCAGGCGACCATGTCGCCGATCAGCTTCAGGCTGGGCTCCGGCGGGAAGATGTAGGTCCCGCGGCTGAGGTATTCCTTGATCAGGTCGTTCTGGGTGGTGCCCTGCAGTTTCGTGCGGGCCGCGCTCTGCTCGTCGGCCAGGGCCACATACATGGCCAGCAGCCAGGCGGCGGGGGCGTTGATGGTCATCGAGGTGTTCATGCGGTCCAGCGGGATCGCCTCGAACAGGGTGCGCATATCCCCCAGATGCCCGACCGGCACCCCGACCTTGCCGACCTCGCCCCGCGCCAGGATGTGGTCGGCGTCGTAGCCGGTCTGGGTCGGCAGGTCGAAGGCCACCGACAGGCCCGTCTGACCGGCGCCGAGGTTGCGCCGATAGAGGGCGTTGGACTTGGCCGCGGTCGAATGGCCCGCATAGGTGCGGAAGATCCACGGGGCGTCAGGGGCGTGCTGGAAGGGGGTGTCGGTCATCGGGGGCGATGATGGCCCTGTCGGTGTTGCAGCGCAATATTCGGGAAATCGGGGACAGGTTATCCGCACCCCATTTCCGCGCGGGCCAAATTGGCGAACGGATAACCTGTCCCCGATTTCAACACCGTCTTACCGTCGGATCAGAGGTTGACGACGCCGCTGGCGTAGAACAATGTTCACTCATTGTTCCATTCCGGAATTGATTATGGCCCGCCGTCCCCGTGTCGTTGTTCCCGGCCTGCCGCACCACGTGACCCAGCGTGGAAATCGCCGTCAGCCCATCTTCTTCGAAGACGGCGATCAGCGGGTCTACAAGTTCATGCTTGCCGAACATTGCCGACGGTGGGGGGTGGAGATCTGGGCCTATTGCCTGATGCCCAACCACGTCCACCTGATCATGACACCGGGCGACGAGACGGGCCTGGCCAAGGTGATGGGCGAGACCCACCGTCGCTACACCAGCTTCATCAACAGCCGCCACGGCTGGGTCGGCCATCTGTTTCAAGGGCGATATGCGTCGGTGGTCATGGATGAACGCCACCTCCTCGCGGCGGCGCGATATGTCGGGCTCAATCCCGTCCGGGCGAAGCTCGTCGATCGCGCTGAAGCGTGGCCATGGTCCAGTGTGCGGGCGCACATCGCAGGCGAGGATGACGGGCTGGTCCGGGTCCGGCCGATGCTGCAGCGGATCGAGCGGTTCGCGGAATTCATGCACCCCGAGCCTGCCGGGGAGACAGCCTGGGAGGAGGCTTATCGGGCGCTGCGCGCCTCCGAGACGACGGGACGCCCCTGTGGGGCAGAGACCTTCGTTCGGCGGCTGGAAGCGGAGCTGGGCCGCGCGTTGCTGCCCGAGCGGCGCGGGCGGCCTAAAAATCGGGGACAGGTTATCCGTTCGCCGGTCGCGACCTCTGACGAACATTGGGGCGCGGATAACCTGTCCCCGATTTAGCAGCGGTTGAAGCTCGGCGTTCGCTTTGCCGCGAACGCCGCCAACGCCGCCTGGTGGTCCTCGCTGTGGAACAGCGTCGCCAGTTCGGCCCGCTCATCGAACGGCCGGCCGACGACGCGCTTGACGGCCTCGACCGACAGCGGGGCGCGGCTGGCGATGCGGTCGGCCAGGGCCAGCGCCGCCTTCACCACCGGCCGGTGCAGGCCGGTGACCAGGCCGCGGATCAGGGCGGTCTCGGCGTCGACCGGGGCGCCGCTGAGCAGCAGGGCCTTGGCCGGGCCTTCGCCGATCAGCCGGGGCAGGCGCTTGACCGAGGCCATCAGTCCGACGTTGACCCCCGAGGCCGTGAAGATGGCGCCCGGACTGGAGAGGCGGATGTCGCAGGCCAAGGCCAGTTCCAGCCCGCCGCCGAGGCAGAAGCCATTGATGGCGGCGATGACGGGGACGCGGGCGGCCTCGACCCTGGCCATCAGGCCGTTGAAGTGATGCACCGCCTCCAGCCCGCCGGCTCCACGCCCGGCCGCCTCGATCAGATCATCGCCGGCGCAGAAGGCCTGGCCCCGGCCGGTCAGGACGATGCAGCGGACGGCGAGGTCGGCGTCGGCGTCGTCCAGCGCCGCCGCCAGTTCCCCCCGGGCGGCCATGCCGAGCGCGTTCACCGGCGGCTGGTCCATCTCCAGCAGGACAACGGCGGCCGAGGGGCGGGAGACGTGCAGGACCATGGGTCCATCCTTGCGACCGGCGCGCCGGGCTGTAAATCCAGGTCCGCCCACAAATCCATGTTGCGCCGCACAAGAATCTACTTGCCAGCACCCTGGACCTGTCACACGATCCTGCCCCAGCGATGGCCGCGAACCCTGCCCTGTGGGCAGATCCTTGCGCCAAACCGCTGATCCGACGGGGCGAGCGGCCCTCCCGCGAGGAGAGGTTCCCGCAGCGCCCCGCGGGCGCGTCGGCAACAGGCGCGGGGACTGCCGCATTGCAACAGGAACGCCACGAGAGCCACCGATGACCACCGAGACGCTCGAAAAGACCGAACTCAAGGACCTGTACGAGATCGGCGAGATTCCGCCCCTCGGCCACGTGCCCGCCAACATGTACGCCTGGGCCATCCGCAAGGAGCGGCACGGATCGCCGGCGACCGCCATGCAGGTCGAGGTCATTCCCACCTGGGAGATCGGCGAGGACGAGGTGCTGGTCCTCGTGATGGCCGCCGGGGTCAACTACAACGGCGTCTGGGCCGCCCTCGGCACCCCGGTCAGCCCCTTCGACGGCCACAAGCAGCCGGTCCATGTGGCCGGCTCGGACGCCTCGGGCATCGTCTACAAGATCGGCGCCAAGGTTAAGCGCTGGAAGGTCGGCGACGAGGTTGTCATCCACTGTAACCAGGACGACGGCGACGACGAGGAATGCAACGGCGGCGACCCGATGTTCTCCTCCAGCCAGCGCATCTGGGGCTACGAGACCCCGGACGGCAGCTTCGCCCAGTTCTGCCGGGTGCAGTCGCGCCAGCTGATGCCCCGCCCGCGTCACCTGACCTGGGAAGAGAGCGCCTGCTACACCCTGACCCTCGCCACCGCCTACCGCATGCTGTTCGGCCACAAGCCGCATGAGCTGAAGCCCGGCCAGAACGTGCTGGTCTGGGGCGCCTCGGGCGGGCTTGGCGTTTTTGCGACCCAGCTGGCCGCCGTGGCCGGGGCCAACGCCATCGGCGTGGTCTCCAGCGATGACAAGGTCGACTACGTGCTCAGCCAGGGCGCCAAGGCGGTGCTGAACCGCAGCGAGTTCAACTGCTGGGGCCAGCTGCCGACGGTGAACGGCCCCGAGTTCGACGACTACATGAAGGAAAGCCGCAAGTTCGGTAAGGCGATCTGGAACATCACCGGCAAGCGCGACGTCGACATGGTGTTCGAACACCCCGGCGAGGCGACCTTCCCGGTCAGCGTCTTCCTGGTGAAGCGCGGCGGCATGGTGGTGATCTGCGCCGGCACCACCGGCTACAACCTGACCATGGACGCCCGCTTCCTGTGGATGCGCCAGAAGCGCGTGCAGGGCAGCCACTTCGCCAACCTGGCCCAGGCCTCGGCGGCCAACCAGCTGGTCATCGACCGCCGCGTCGACCCGGCCCTGTCGGAAGTCTTCACCTGGGACGCCATTCCCGACGCCCACGAGAAGATGCTGGCCAACAAGCACCCGCCGGGAAACATGGCGGTGCTGGTCTGCGCCCAGAAGCCGGGCCTGCGGACGTTTGAGGAAGTGCAGGAGCTGAGCGGGCCTCTGTAGAGGGGCCCCTCCCCGACCTGGGGGAGCAAGGTCTAAGCCTTCTTCCCCCAGACCGTCAGCGCCAGGGCGGCCAGGCCGGCCACCGCCACGATCGGCACCGTCGACATCACCACATCGCCGCTGGTGGCGCCCGAGCCCAGCAGGACGCCGGCCACCAGGGGACCGAACACCGAGCCCAGCCGCCCGGCCGACACCGCCGCCCCCACCCCGACGCCGCGCACCTTCTCGCCGTAGTGCTGCGGCGCCAGGCCGTAGAGGCCGAACTGGCCGGCCATGATCAGGAAGCCGGCCGCAAACCCGAACAGCGCCAGGCTGGAGGCGCCGGTCAGCCCGGCCATGGCGAACAGCACCACCATCAACAGCAGGAAGATGCCGAGGAAGGGCCGCCGGGCCCCGACCCGGTCGATGGCCCAGCCGGCGAACAGCCCGCCCAGCGCCCCGCCGATGTTGAACAGGGTCATGATCCCGGCCGCCGCCCTGGGTTCGACGCCGCGCTGGCCGAGCAGGATCGGCAGCCAGTTGAGGAACAGGTGCAGCACCAGGGCGATGGCCGCGAAGCTGAGCCACAGGGAGGCGGTGGTGGCCAGCCGCTCGCGGCCGAACAGGGCGTGCAGGCTGTCGCCGCTGAGGACGTCGTCGGCCGACTTGGCCTTGGTTTCGGGCAGCAGGAAGAACAGCAGGACGGCTAGGACCAGCGGCGCGACGCCGCCGGCGATGAAGATCAGCCGCCAGTCGGCCTGGGCCGCGTCGCTGCGGGCCAGCAGGCCGACCAGGGCGCCCCCCAGCGGCAGGCCGGCCGTCACCAGTCCGACGGTCAGCGCCTTGCGCTTGTCCCCCGCCAGTTCCGACGACATGGCCAGCAGCATCGGCATGGCGCCGCCGAGGCCCAGCCCGCAAAGAAAGCGGACCAGCAGCAGCACATCCAGGTTCCAGGCCCAGGCGGTGGACAGGCTGAACAGGCCGAAGACCACGACCGAAGCCAGCAGCACCGGCTTGCGCCCCAGACGGTCGGCAAACGGCCCCGCCATCAGGGCCCCGAAGAACAGGCCCAGCGGGCTGGCGCTGAAGGCCGCTCCGGCCTGCCCGGCGGTCAACCCGAGATCCGGCACCAGCTTCGGCGCCGCCACCCCCATCGAGGCGATGTCGAAACCCTCCAGCATCGCCGCCAGCAGGCAGAGGCCGATGGCGATCCAGGGAGCGGGCGATTTGGTCATGCGGTGTCTCTCCGGGGCAGAGACTGGCACATCCATGGCGCGGGGCAAGGCGGGTCAAGGGATCCAGGTTTGCGGAGGCGGCCTGGCGTTTGGGTTGCGACGGGCGGCGCCCTATCGTCGCGCCATGACGCCGAGGCTGTTGCCGTTCCTTCTTGTCTTCCTGACCGTGGCGGCCTGCTCGGGCGGCGACGCGCAGAGCCTCGAGACGTCTCGCGCCAGGCTGGCGCAGCATCGCAAGGCCTATGACTGGCTGGCAGCGGAACTGCGCCACTGCGGCCTTCACGAGCTGGCGGCGACCGGGCAGGCGGCGGACCGCTGCGCCGGCCGGTTCGACCGGGCCACCCTGCAGAGCGCGATGATCACCCTGCGCGTCCGGCAAGCCCGCCTCGAGGGGGATGAGGTGTGGCTGCAGACCGGGGTGGCGACGCCCGTGGCCAGCTGGATGATCCATACCGGCGCGCCGGACGACCACCGGCCCGATCCCCTGACGGCGGCGCCTCATCACTGGTTCTACGAAATGCGGGACTGAGGAATCTTCTGTCCGGACAGGGTTTTCAGCCGTCCGGACAGGGGTTCGCTCGCGTCGGCCCTGGATGGCCGGTCTGCTGGGGTCCGTTCAATCCTGGAGCCCGCCGTGACCGACGCCGCCGAAACCCCCAAACCCACCCTGCTGGCCGAGGCGCTCGACATCCTGCGCACCGTAGTTATCGCCCTGGCGATCGCGCTGCTGTTCCGCATCGTCGCCTGGCAGCCCTACACCATCCCCTCCTCGTCGATGGAGCCGGGGCTGGTGACCGGCGACTACATCCTGGTCTCCAAGTTCGCCTACGGCTGGAGCCGCGCCTCCCTGCCCTTCGCGCCGCCGCTGTTCGAGGGACGGGTGCTGGGGACGGGGCCCGGGCGCGGCGAGGTGGTGGTCTTCCGCGACAGCGCCGATCCGGGCAAGACGCTGATCAAGCGGGTCGTCGGCCTGCCGGGGGACCGGGTGCAGGTGATCGGCGGTCGGGTCCTGGTCAACGGCGCGGCCACTGCGCGCCAGAACCTGGGACCGGCCATCGACCGGGACGACCCGCACGTCCATCCCGTCCTCTTCGACGAGCGGCTGGCGGACGGGCGCACCTACGCCACCTTCGATCGCGGCGAGGCTCCCGGCGACGACACCGGCGTCTATCTCGTGCCAGCCGGCCGGTACTTCATGATGGGCGACAACCGCGACAACTCGCTGGACAGCCGCTGGCCGACCCAGGCGGGCGGGGTCGGCTTCGTGGCGGCGCAGGACATCGTCGGGCGGGCCGACCTGGTGCTGGCCTCCTGGCATCCGGGGGCCGGCTTGCTGAAACCCTGGACCTGGCTGGACCTGCAGTGGGACCGGTTCGTCAAGCCGATCCGCTGATCAGCCTTTTGGCCGGGGTCCGCGCTCGTACTCGGCGGGGCTGAGCCGCCCGTCGCGGTCGGCATCGCAGCTGTCGAACGCCAGGCGCTGCAGTTGGGCGCGCAAGGGCGCGTCCGGCGCCACCTCCTTGCCGCCCGCCTCGATGCGGACCGGCGCGGCGGCGAACTCGGCGAAGGCCAGGACGCCGGTGCGATCCTTGTCGAGACTGGCGAAGCTGGGCGCCGCCATGGCGGCGGCAAGCGATGGCAGGGCGCTGGCCGCGACCCCGAGGATCACCGCCGCCCCGGCGACGGCGCGAACCCGGACCCAACCGCCGGTCGGCCGGCGCGCCAGATGGGCCTCGATGTCGCCGCGAAGGACCTCGCTGGCGGTGAGGCCGTCCTGGCGACAGCGCAGCATGAAGGCGGTCTTGGTCTCGTGCGGCAGCCGGATCTCGAGGCTTTCGCTCTTCTTGGGTGATCCGGTCACGGGATGTCCCTTCAGTCCGGGATGAAGCGTTTGCGAAGCTGGCCGGCGAAGCTGCGGGCCGCCCCCTTGGTGGCGTCGGGCGGGCCGTTGGCGACCCCGACGAAGGCCAGCTTGCGGCCCGGCGCGACCAGGGCCACGGCATGCCACATGGTGTTGCTGCCCTCGTGCGCCAGGACAGGGCCCTGGGCCCACGGCGGCGTGCTGATCCCCCAGCCGAGCGCATAGGGCCGCCCCTCGCCCGGGACGGGGGTGGTCAGGGCCCTGACCGTCGCCGGCTTGAGGACATCGCCGCCGTCGGTGAGGAACAGCCGCAGGAATTTCGCATAGTCGGTCAGGTTGGAGTGGACCGTGCCGGCCGGTCCGAGGATCGGCGGATTGTCGGCCATGCCGGCCGGATCGACGGGCTTCAGCGGCCCGGCGACGCCCATTAGCGGCCGATGCCCCCAGGCATTGTTCCCCTTCGGCGCGCCGAACCCCGCCGAGGTCATGGCCAGCGGCTTGAACAGCTGTGCCGTGATCGCCTCTTCCCAGCCCTGGCCGGTGATCCGCTCGATGGCGGCCCCGACCAGGATGTAGTTGACGTTGCTGTAGGCGAAGTCACCCACCGTCCCGGCCGGCGGCTTGGCGAGCAGCTGCGCCGCCACCTCGGCCCGTTGCGCCGTCAGTGGCCGGCTGTCCTTGTGCGCCTTGAGCAGGAAGCCGCCCATCATGACCGGCTGGTCCAGGACGCCCGAGCGATGGCCCATCAGGGCCTCGATCGGCATGGGCGCGAAGGCCGGATCCAGGGTCAGCCCCTCGAACAGCTGGCCCAGGGTCGCCCCCCAGCGGGCCTTGCCCTGATCGACCAGCCGGCCGTAGAGGGCCGCCGTCATCGCCTTGCTGTTGGAGCCCAGGTGCCAGACCTCGGCCGGCCCGACCATCGGAACCTCGCCCAGGCGACGCACGCCGGCGAATTCGATGAGCTGGATGCCCTTCACCCCGACCACCGCGCCGGCCAGGGCCGGGGCGCCGGTTTGGGCCCGCAGGGCATTGACGCCCTGCGCCTCGGGCTCCTGGGCGCAGGCCGGAAGCGTGGGGGCGAGGCCCAGGGCGGACAGGCTGGCGAGCAGGTGACGACGGTTCATGCGAACGATCTTCCAGACGATGGGGGCGCGCCACAAGTGAACTTGTGGTAAGGGCGGCGCCTTCTCCCCGCCGCCCTTTGATTACATAAGCCGATCCATGAAGTTCCTCGACCAGTGCAAGATCTATATCCGCTCCGGAAACGGCGGCGGCGGCGCTGTGTCGTTCCGGCGCGAGAAGTACATCGAATACGGCGGCCCGGACGGCGGTGACGGCGGACGCGGCGGCGATGTCTGGGCCGAGGCGGTCGAAGGGCTCAACACCCTGATCGACTACCGCTACCAACAGCACTTCAAGGCCGACACCGGCATTCACGGCATGGGCCGCAACCGTCACGGCCACGCCGGCGAGGACGTCGTGCTGAAGGTGCCGGTCGGCACCCAGATCCTCGAAGAGGACAAGGAGACCCTGATCGCCGACATGGACGAGGCCGGCATGCGCGTCCTGCTCGCCAAGGGCGGCAACGGCGGCTGGGGCAACGACCGCTTCAAGGGGCCGATCAACCAGGCCCCCAAGCACGCCAACCCCGGCCAGGAGGGCGAGGAAAAGACCATCTGGCTGCGGCTGAAGCTGATCGCCGACGCCGGCCTGGTCGGCCTGCCCAACGCCGGCAAGTCGACCTTCCTGGCCGCCGCCAGCGCCGCCAAGCCGAAGATCGCCGACTATCCCTTCACCACCCTGGCCCCCAACCTCGGCATGGTCGACCTGTCGCTGGGCGAACGCTTCGTGCTGGCCGATATTCCCGGCCTGATCGAAGGCGCCTCCGAAGGCCAGGGTCTGGGCACCCGCTTCCTCGGCCACGTCGAGCGCACCGCCGTGCTGATCCACCTGGTCGACATCACCCAGGACGACATCGTCGGCGCCTGGAAGACGGTGCGCGGCGAACTGGAGGCCTATGGCGAGGGCCTGGCCGAGCGCAACGAGATCGTCGCCCTCTCCAAGATCGACTCGGTCGACGCCGAGACCGCCCAATGGCGGGTCGAGGAGTTCCGCGAGGCGACGGGCATCACCCCGCGCACGGTGTCGGGCGTGTCCGGCCAGAACGTGCGCCAGATCCTGCGCGAGTGCTGGCGGATGGTGCGGCGCGAGCGCGGCGAGATCTTCGAGGATGACGACGACGATTCCGCCGCTGTCGATGCCCCCTGGTCGCCGGTCTAGCTTCAGGATTGTTCAGATGATCGCCATCGCCCTTACCCTGGTGCTGCTCGCCGCGCAGCCGGCCCCCGCGCCGGCCGCGCCCGCGGCGGCGCCCGCGCCGGCGGTGGTCCCCGCGCCCGCTCCGGCCGCGGCCCCGGCTGCAGAGGAGTCGCCCTCGCCCCGGCTTGACGCGGCGCTGGCGGCCCTGAAGGGCAAGCCGAAGACCAGCCTGACCGCCAAGCTCGGCCCCGCCGACACCGTGCGCCAGGCGATCGACGGCCAGGCGCTGTTCTGGACGATCAGGCTGGAGGGCGAGACCGTCTGCGGCGCCAACGCCTCCGGGGCGCTGGTCTGCGGCCGCCAGGGCGACGGCCAGTGCATCGTGGTCGCCGCCTTCGACCAGGCCGACGCCATGACCGTCTGGCGCATCGTCGGCCTGCCGACCGCCTGCGAGAAGGCGGCCGACATGCTGCTCGCCCCGCCGGTGGCCGCCCCGAAATACAAGTCCGGCCGGTGATCTGAACCCATGCTGGCGGGGGCCAAACGTATTGTCGTCAAGGTCGGCTCGGCCCTCGTCGCCGACGCCGCCAGCGGCGACGCCGACCGCGCCTGGCTGACCGCCTTCGCGGCCGACGCGGCGCGGCTGATGCAAGGCGGGGCGCAGCTGCTGGTCGTCTCCTCCGGCGCCGTGGCGCTGGGCCGTCGACGCCTGGGCCTGACCCGCAAGGCCTTGACCCTCCCTGAAAAGCAGGCGGCCGCGGCGGCGGGCCAGTCGCTGCTGATGCGGGCCTGGGAGGAGGCCTTCGAGCCGCACGGCCGGATCGTCGCCCAGGTGCTGATGACCCGCGACGACACTGAGGTGCGTCGGCGCTGGCTCAACGCCCGGGCGACGACCGAGACCCTGCTGGGGCTGGGCGCCGTGCCGGTGGTCAACGAGAACGACACCGTCGTCACCGAGGAGATCCGCTACGGCGACAACGACCGGCTGGCCGCCCGCGTGGCGCAGATGATCGGCGCCGACCGGCTGGTGTTGCTCAGCGACATCGACGGCCTCTACACCGCCGATCCAAGACGCGACCCGGCGGCCCGGCGGCTGGAGCGGATCGATGTGTTGACTCCGGAGATCGTCGCCATGGCCGGCGGGGCCAATGCCGGGGCGGGCGTCGGCACCGGCGGCATGGCCACGAAGCTGGCGGCGGCGCGCATCGCCCAGGGCGCCGGCTGCGCGACCATCATCACGCTGGGACGCCGCGAGCGGCCGCTTGGCGCCCTGGGCGAAGGTGCGGCGGCGACGATCATCGAGGCCGGCACCACCCCCGCCGCCGCCTACAAGAGCTGGATCGCCGGCAGCCTGTCGCCGGCCGGGACCCTGGTGGTCGACGCCGGGGCCGCGACGGCGCTGATGGCCGGCAAGAGCCTGCTGGCGGCCGGGGTGCGCCGCGTCGAGGGCCGCTTCGGCAAGGGCGACGCGGTGCTGATCGTCGGCGAGGACGGCCATGAGATCGGCCGGGGCCTGTCGCGGTATGACGCCATCGACGCCGAGCAGATCGCCGGGCTCAGGTCAGACGCCATCGAGGCAGTGATCGGCTATACGGCCGGTCCGATGGTGCATGCGGACGACCTGGTAAAGCACTGACTACCGCTCGTCCTCCTTCGCCGCCTCCAGCTCGTCCTCGGCCCGGCCGCTGACGTCCCAGCTGTCCTCGCCGCCCGGTTTCATCCGCGCCAGGTCGGCGGCCAGCAGGCGTTCCGTCGTCTGGGCGGCGTCGCGGCTGGCCAGCATGTAGGCCTCTTCCTGCCCCCAGACCGGACGCAGCTCCTCGAAGGCGCGCATGTCGTGCCTGCGGAAATAGTCGGCCGCCCGGTGCGCCCGGTGGGCGCGGAAGCCCAGGGACCGCAGGGCGGTGACCCCCATCGACAGCGCCGCCTCGAAGGTCTCCCGCTCGACCGCGTCGGCGCCGTTGGCCAGCAGGTCGTAGGCGTGGCGGCGATCGAAGGCCCGGGCCAGGATGATCAGGTCGGGGAAGGCCTGGCGGGCCTTCTCGACCAGCTCCGACGTCTTTTCCTTCTCGTCCAGGGCGACGACCAGCATCCGGGCCCGCTCGGCGCCGGCGGCGCGCAGCAGGTCCAGGCGGGTGGCGTCGCCGTAGTGGACCCGGCGGCCGAAGCGGCGGAGGACCTCGATCTGCTCGATGTCGCTGTCCAGGACCACCGACTTGAAGCCGTTGGCCTGCAGCAGGCGGCCGGTGATCTGCCCAAAGCGGCCGAAGCCGGCGATGATGATGTCGGGCTCGGCCTCGTCGAAGTCGGGATCATCCGGCTTCACGTCGGGGATGGCGGCGTCCAGCATCGCCGAAACCTTTTCGTAGACGATCATGGCCAGCGGCGTCAGCGCCATGGAGACGGCGACCGCAGCGGTCAGCAAGGCGGCCAGGTCGGCGCCGATGACCCCGGCCCCGACAGTGAAGGTCAACAGCACGAAGGCGAACTCGCCGCCCTGGGCCAGGGCGGTGGCGACGGCGGCGGCGGCGCGGCCGGTGGCGCCGCCGATCAGGGCCAGGCCGAACATCACCGCGAACTTCAGGACCATCAGCCCCAGCACGATGCCGACCAGCACCAGCGGCTGGGCGAGGATGATGTTGAAGTTGATGCCGGCCCCGACCGTGATGAAGAACAGGCCGAGCAGGAGGCCTCGGAACGGCTCGATATCGGCCTCCAGTTCCCGGCGGTATTCGCTCTCGGCCAGAACGACCCCGGCCAGGAAGGCCCCCAGGGCCGGCGACAGCCCGACCATCTGCATCAGCACGGCGACGGCGACGACGATCAGCAGGGCGGTGGCGGTGAAGATCTCGCGCAGGCGGGACTGGGCGATGAAGCGGAAGATCGGCTGGATCACATAGCGCCCGCCGCCGACCACCGCCGCGACCGCGGCCAGCACGGCCAAGGTCTGCAGCCAGCCGGGGAACTCGCTGATCAGGCTGCCGCCGCCGTGGCCGCCGCCCTCCGCCGCATGGGCGGTCTGGGCGATCAGCTGGGCCGGGGCCTCGGCCAGCAGCGGCAGGAGGGCGAACAGCGGGATGATGGCCAGATCCTGCAGCAGCAGCACCCCGAACGCGGCGCGGCCGACCGGCCCTTGCCGCAGCCCCTTCTCGTCGAGGGTCTGCAGGACGATGGCGGTGGAGGACATGGCCAGCACCAGGCCGACGGCCAGGGCCGTCTTCCAGTTCAGCCCGAAGGCCAGGGAGAAGCCCGCGATGGCGATGGCAGTGAACAGCACCTGCGCCCCGCCGAGCCCGAAGATGGTCTTGCGCATCGACCACAGCAGGGCCGGGCGGACCTCCAGCCCGATCATGAACAGCAGGATGACGACGCCGAACTCGGCGAACTTCATGACGTCTTCCTGCTCGCCGACCAACGAGAGGGCGAACGGGCCGACGACGACGCCGGCGATCAGGTAGCCGAGCACCGAGCCTAGACCGAGACGCTTGGCGATGGGCGCGGCGGCGACCCCGGCGGTCAGGTAGACTAGGGCCTGGATGAGGAGGTTCTCGGTCATTCCGCGGGGACCTTCTCACCAACCAGGCCTGCGAGCCGCGCCCGGTAGCGCTGCGATTCCGCCTCAATCGCCGCCGGCTCCTTGATCCGTGCTCCATGCACCACGAACGGCGTCTCCCATTGCATCTGGCAAAGGTCCGCCGTCTGCTCCAGCGGCCGCAGGAATTCCTCCATGGTGAAATGGTTGTAGCCGAGCTTGTGGTAGGCCGAGGTCGGGCCGCCGGTGGTCGTGGCCACGAACAGCTTCTTGCCCTTCAGCCTGTCTCCGCCCTTGCCGTAGGCGAAGCCATGCAGCCAGACCAGATCAAACCACTCCTTCATCAGGGCCGGCATCGCGTACCAGTAGAAGGGAAACTGCAGCGCGATGACGTCATGCTCCTTCAGCTTCTTCTTCTCGCCCGGCACGTCGATGACGAAATCCGGGAAGGTCTCGTAGAGGTCGTGGCGGGTGACCCCGTCCAGCCCTTCGGAGGCGGTCCACAACAGGCTGTTGGCGCGGCTCCTTTCCAGAGCCGGATGGGCCATGACGAGCAGGACCTTGCTGTCGCGCGTGGCGTTGCTCATGCTAGGTATCCCCACGTCATCCGCATTTAATTCACCAACGGTTGAATTTCGAGCCGTCCTGCGCCAAAGGACGCCGATACACCAGTTTCCGGAGCGATCATGGCCGACAAGGTCCGCAAGGACGCCGCCGCAGCCCTCGAAGGGGTTCTGTTCGACGGCATGACCATCATGGCGGGAGGCTTTGGCCTCTGCGGCATTCCTGAAAACCTTATCGCGGCGATCCGCGAAACCGGGGTTAAGGACCTGACCGTCGTCTCCAACAACTGCGGGATCGACGGCTTCGGCCTGGGCATCCTGCTGGAGAACCGGCAGATCAAGAAGATGGTGAGCAGCTATGTCGGTGAGAACAAGCTGTTCGAACAACTTTATCTCAGCGGCGAGCTCGAGCTCGAATTCAATCCGCAGGGCACCCTGGCCGAACGCATCCGCGCCGGCGGCGCGGGCATCCCCGCCTTCTTCACCAAGACCGGCGTCGGCACCCTGGTCGCCGAGGGCAAGGAAGTGCGCGAGTTCGACGGCGAGGAATACGTCATGGAGCGCGGCCTGACCGCCGACCTCTCCATCGTCAAGGCCTGGAAGGCCGACGCCGAGGGCAACCTGATCTACCGGAAGACGGCGCGGAACTTCAATCCGATGATGGCCACGGCGGGCAAGGTCTGCCTGGTCGAGGTCGAGGAGATCGTGCCCGTCGGCAGCCTCGACAAGGACAACATCCACACCCCCGGCATCTATGTGGACCGCGTCTTTAAGGGCGCTGTCTTCGAGAAGCGGATCGAGCGCGTCACCACCCGTCCTCTTGCAGAAAAGACTGGGGAGACCGTCTGATGGCCTGGACCCGCGACGAGACCGCCGCCCGCGCCGCCCGCGAACTGCAGGACGGCTTCTATGTGAACCTCGGCATCGGCATTCCCACCCTGGTGGCCAACTACATCCCGGACGGGGTGCATGTGACCCTGCAGAGCGAGAACGGCATGCTGGGCATGGGGCCCTTTCCCTATGAGGGCGAGGCCGACGCCGACCTGATCAACGCCGGCAAGCAGACGATCACCGAACTGGCCAGCAGCAGTTATTTCAGCAGCGCCGACAGCTTCGCCATGATCCGCGGCGGCCACATCGACCTCTCCATCCTCGGAGCCATGCAGGTGGCGGCCAATGGCGACCTGGCCAACTGGATGGTGCCCGGCAAGATGGTCAAGGGCATGGGCGGGGCCATGGACCTGGTGGCCGGCGTCAAGCGGGTGGTGGTGGTCATGGACCACTGCGAGAAGACCGGCGCGCCGAAGCTCCTGAAGGAATGCACCCTGCCGCTGACCGGCAAGAAGGTGGTCGACACCCTGATCACCGATCTCGGAGTCTTCTCAATCGGCCGCGGGGCCGGGGTGAAGCTGCTGGAACTGGCGCCCGGCGTCACGCTGGACGAGGTGAAGGCCAAGACCGAGGCGGACTTCGAGGTGGCGCTGTAGCTTCGCTCCGACCGTCCTCGCGAATGCGGGGACCCATGCGCGGGTAGCCCCGAGGCTCCGGTGTCTGGGTTCGACCCTGTATGGATGCCCGCATTGGCCAGCAGGGTCCGTGAGAAAGTGGCGCCGCCTGACGCCACGTGAGTCTTTCCAAAGCCGCGCCGCCGTGGTGGCCTCCCCGCAAAACAGGGAGAAACACCATGGATCTGAGCAACGCATCCGCGCTCGTCACCGGCGGGGCCGGTGGTTTCGGCAGCGCCACCGTCCGGCGGCTGGCCCAGCGCGGCGCGCGGGTGGTCATCGCCGACGTGCACGCCGACCGGGGCGAGGCCCTGGCCAGGGAAGTCGGCAACGGGGCGGTCTTCGTCCACACCGACATCATGAGCGAGGACTCCATCGCCGAGGCGGTGGCCAAGGCCGTGTCGCTGGCCCCGCTGCGGGCGGCGGTCGTGGTGCACGGTGGCCCGCCGGCCCCCGGCTCGACCGGACCGTCGCGGACCGTCAACCGCGAAGGCAAGCGCCTGCCCCTGTCGCAGTTCATGCACACCGTGAACGTCTATCTGAACAGCGCCTTCGCGGTGACCAGCCAGGCGGCCGAGGCCATGGCCGCCAACGAGCCGCTGGAGTCCAACCAGCGCGGGGTGGTGATCAACACCGCCTCCATCGCCGGCTATGAGGGCCAGCCCGGCCAGGCGGCCTATTCGGCGGCCAAGGGCGGCATCATCGGCATGACCCTGACCGTGGCCCGCGACCTGGCGCCGCTCGGCATCCGCGCCGTGGCCATCGCGCCCGGCACCTTCCTGACCCTGGCCTACAGCGCGCGGATGACCGACGAGCAGGCGCAGGCGCACTGGGGCCCGATGGTGCCCAACCCCAAGCGGATGGGCGATCCGGACGAGTACGGCATTCTGGCCGGCCACATCTGCGACAACGACTTCCTGAACGGCACGACGATCCGGCTGGACGGCGCGCAGCGGTTCTAGAGCGCCAGGTCTCAGAGCATCGGGGACAGGGAGGCCGCTTCGCGGCCGACCGGTCCGCCGGTGTGGCGCAGGGCGATGACCTCGCCGATCACTGCGACCGCGATCTCCCAGGGCGCCTTGCCGCCGAGGTCCAGGCCGATGGGTGACCGCAGCCGCTGCAGCTGGCCTTCGCCGAGCCCGGCGGCGCGCAGGCGGTCCAGCCGCTCGCCCAGCCGCCGGCGAGCCCCGAGCAGGCCGACATAGGGCGCCGCCGACGGCAGGGCGAGCCGCAGGGCCTCATGGTCGATATCCATGTCGTGGCCGCAGATGGCGACTGCGGTCCAGGCATCGAGGCCGATGGCGCTCAGCGCTTCGGCGGGTCCGTCGCGCCGGTAGGCCACCCCGGCCAGCGGGCAGGCGACGGGACCGCGCGGACGGATGAGCGTCGTCTCGAAGCCCGATTGCGCGCCGAGCGTGGCCGTGGCCAGCGCCGTAGGATCGGCCCCGATGACGATCAGCCGCCAGACCGGCTCATAGGTCAGCGTCAGACCGCCGGTGAGGGTGAAATCACCCGGGCGCCGCGCGTCCATGGCCTCCAGCAGTTTGGCAACCCCGGCGTCATCCGGGGCGAGACGTTGCAGTTCGATCTCGATCCTCGCCCCGCAGAGCAGGCGGATGTCCGGCCAGGGACTGCCTTCGCCATAGATCAGCCGACGCGGCTCACCGTCCGCCAGGCAGGCGGCGGCATGCAGGGCGACATCACCCTCGACACAGCCGCCGCTCAGGAAGCCGCTGATGAAGTCCCGGCCGAACACCATCTGGGCGCCGACCGGGCGGGGGCCGCCGCCGCCCAGCGCGACGATGGTGGCCAGCACGGCGGGCTCCCCGGCCTCCCTCAGCCGGCGCAGGGCGGGACGCTGGTCGTCGGAGAGGCCGTAGAGGGGCCAGTCCGGCAGG